>JALTGJ010000195.1 GCA_027077185.1 Spirochaetales bacterium
AGAAATAAAAACTCTTGGAACCTTCAGCCTCTATATAAATGGAAGAGAAGTTTCTTCCTCAGGATTAATGAGTCAAAAAAGGGTTGTTGACCTTTTAAAACTTCTTATAATTTACCGTAAAAACGGCATCCTTAAAGAAATGATCTATGAACCTTTCTGGCCAAAATATTCAAGCAAAAGTGCAAGAGATAATCTAAACACAATTATTTACCGTTTGAGAAATATACTGGGAAAAGAAAATGATATTCTTCTTACAGATTCAAACACTATTGGGTTTAAAGAGAATACAACAATAACAGATGTTGATCAGTTTCTTGAATTTCTAAATATTGCAGATGCAGCAGAAAAGCAGAGCGAACTTGGAATTGCTGCTGAAATGTATAATAAAGGGCTGGAAATATATAAAGGAGATTTTCTTGAAAGTGATATCTATTCTGATTTCATCCGGGACGAACGGGAACATCTTAAGCAAAAGTACAGATTTTCTTTGTTTAAACTGTCAAAACTATATCTGAATACCGGTAATTATCTTCAGGCACTGGAAACGTTAAAACTGCTCATTAGTAAAGATCCTCTTTGTGAAGCTGGAACAAGATTACTAATGATTACCAGTGCTCTTATTGGCAGTCGAAGTAATATTCCCCGTATTTTAGATAATCTTAACAGACAGCTTATGGAGGCATATGATGTATCAGCAGACAAAAAAACTGTTCAACTACTGGAAATACTTCTTGCAGGTGGAGACCCTAAATCTGAAATGTGGATTAATGAAACCATAATCTAGTAGGGGGGTATTGCAATACCCCCCTACCAGATTATACCTTCGCCAATGCATCCCCAAATATTTTTAATGCTTCTTCTATTTGATCCTCACTAACTATTAACGGAGGAATCCATCTGACAACATTTCCAAATGTACCACAACCCAATAGAAGCAAATTCCTTGCAGCAGCTTCCTTTATTACCGCTTTTGCAGTTTCAGGATCAGGTTCATTATCTTTAATAAATTCCGTCGCGACCATTAAACCAAGTCCCCGTACGTCTCCAATACGACTATCCTGCTGTTTTAATTTATTAAGACCCTCTTTTAATTGTTGTCCTCTAAGGGCAGCATTTTCTACCAGTTTTTCTTCTTCAAG
>JALTGJ010000196.1 GCA_027077185.1 Spirochaetales bacterium
GTATAATACTATGCTGAATGATCTTGATTTGGTAAAAATGTTGCTGTAAATCTGTCGAGACAAGGCATGCCTTGTCTGCACTGTATGAAATATCAATAAATATCGGATTATAATTTTTGTTTTTCTATTTTCCAGCATCTGTGGGGTTTATTTTTTTTGGAAAAATCTTCATCTATTGTTGCTTTTGTAATATTTGTTAATTGTATTTTTTTAAATCTGCTGGGGTCAAAATGGAATTTTGAATAGTTTGTCGAAAAAAGGATATAACCATTTTTATCAAGAAGATCCATACAGACCTTTATTAAAGAAACATAATCTCTCTGAATATCAAAGGTGCCATCCATTTTTCTACTGTTTGAAAATGTAGGAGGATCGGCAATAATTATATCATATCTTTTCCAGTTCTTACGGGCACTATGAAGATACTCGGCCGTATCAACAGAATGGAAATTATAGCTGGAACTTTTAAAACCATTTAAAAGAAGATTCTCTTTTGCCCAGCTAGTATAATTAACAGACAAATCTACCGTATCAATAGCTGCAGCACCCCCTGCAGCAGCATAAACCGAAAAAGAACCGGTATATGCAAAAAGATTTAAAACTTTTTTGCCTGAGGCACTGTCTCTTACTATCTCCCTGGTCTTTCGGTGATCCGGGAAGAGACCTGTATCTATATAATCATAGAGGTTAACTAAAAAACTAAGCCCGTTTTCCTTAACTTCCGTTAAATTGCCGGAGTTATCAATTTTTGTATGCTGGGAAATACCCTTACGGGGTTTTCTGTTTTTGTAAATAACCTGATCTATTTTTACATACAGCATTCTTGCAGCAGTATCAGCCAGGTCATCTTTACCAGGAGAGTTACTATCCGAATCTTCCCTGTAATCCAGTATATAGACATATGATCCATATAAGTCTACGGTTATTGGCAGAGTACCAATATTTTTATCATAAACTCTGTAAACATTTGTAACCCGAGGGGTAAAATACCGGCGCATTTCCATGTGATTATGTTTTAAAAGTTTTCCGAAATCTTTAAGTATGTAGTCCATAAGTGCAAATTAGCATAAAATTCATTCCTGTTCTACCAGGTCAGGGATTATAGAGGGAATCCCGGAGCGTTGATGTATGTCGCATAGAGACAAGGCATGCCTTGTCTGTACCCAGCAAAAATAAATGTGGTCCTGTTTAAAATCCCCGGGAGGAATTGGAATGAAAAGCCCGGCCCCCTGTGTAAAATCCAAATTTTATTGCCTTTTATTATAAAATAAGTATATTATACTGGAAATGGAGGTAGATATGAAAGCAGAAGTTGGATGCCAGTGGAAAGGCGATATGGCCTTTGAAGCAGATATGGATGGACATAAAATTGTAATTGATGCAACACCGGATGTTGGGGGAAAGGATTTGGGTCCCAGACCGAAACCATTTATGCTTCTTGCTCTGGCAGGTTGTACAGGTATGGATGTAATTTCAATTTTAAAAAAAATGGGGCAGGAAGTGACCTGGTTCAATGTAAGGGTAGAATCGGATCAGACCGAAGAACACCCAAAACATTACAAAAATTTTCACATAGTTTATGAATTTAAAGCTTCTGATGATTTAAATAGAAATAAAGTTGACAAGGCAATTACTCTTTCCCAGGACAGATACTGCGGTGTAAGTGAAGTACTAAAAAAGGCTGCTGATGTAACCCATCAAGTAGATTATTTATAGCAAATGGCTATGGATGAAGAAAACAACAAACTACTTGCAAAAATGGAACTGGAGAATGGGGGTAAACTGGAATACCGAACTTATGCCCAGTTTCTTGGAAAGTCCAGAGAGGGGACTAAAAATCTCGGAGGCCTTCTTTTTTATGTTGGAGACAGATTAATTTTCGAAGATTTTGAACGTCAAAGCAGTAGTTTGCTGCTCCTCTTTCGTAAGAGAAGTGAATATGTAAAACTTAAATTTCAGATACAAAGCTCTGAAATTGAAAGAATAAACCTTGTAAATTTATCAACCGCAATTAAAGCGGTAAAATATAAAAAAGATCCGAAACAAATAAGAGAAGTTTCAAAAATAAAAAGGCTATTTTTTAGAAATGTAACACAAATACTTTTAAAAGACGGAAGTGCATTTTATTTTGAAATTTTTGACTTAAAGGGTTTTAATAAATTTATATCCGAAAATATATTTACCGTTAAGTAATGAATTTTTTTATTACTTCCCAGATAAATTTGGGACCATTGGTTCTAAGTACGTCCCTGCTCTATATTATTATTGGAATAGCAGCAGGGAGCCTTTTATTATATCTTGTTACAAAGAATAGTTCCGGTTCCAGAAAAATCGCGTCTGATCTTATTACTAATTTTTTACTGATTGTTATACTAGGCTGGAAACTTCTCCCTGTGCTGCTGGCCCCTGGTGATATAATTTCCAATCCTGTTTCTATTTTGTATTCTTCCGGTGGTATACCTGGAATGATTCTGGGTATTGGTCTTGGGTCTATTTATTTGGGAATTAAAATATTTTTATATGCAAAACATTCCGCAGGGACAGGTCGAGACCTGTCCCTACGGAATGTTTTAAAACCAATTGTTCTATTTTTTACAGTAGCTGTTTTTATTTCATCATTATTATTTTTTGTATCCTGGATTGTTCGGCAGGAGAATCCTGATAATCATTCAACCCAGATACCAAAATCTGGTGTCGCTACAGGGGATATGGCCCCTGCCTTTGAATTATCGGATATTAATGGAAAACTGATATCCCTCAATGATTACAGGGGTAAATGGGTTATTATCAATTTCTGGGCTACCTGGTGCCCACCCTGCAGAGGGGAACTACCAACTTTAATTAGATTCTATGAACATGCAGATAAGAAAAAAGTTGTTTTACTTGGAATAAATGCGACAGGAACTGAGAGACCTAAAGGTGGAGAAACCATAAGATCTTATGTTTCTACATTCGTAACAGAAAAAGGGATTAATTATCCAGTTTTATTGGATTTTTGTGATAATACAGAACCTTGTGTTTCTAATATTTACGGGGCAGGGAACCTGCCCACTACTGTGATTATTTCGCCTGGGGGGATAATTACAAAAATTAAAACAGGTGTTGTTGATTCGTTTTGGCTAAAATCTGCAACTGTTAAATAGGTCTATCATCTCTACAATATTTTTTTGCAGCTAATACGAATTTTTCTGCAGAATGGGGATTGGATCCAAAGTGGAAGTGAACCCAGCTCCCTACAGCATTCTTTCTTACCATGCCGCCGTCTATGTTTTTATTTCCTTTTTTTATTTCAAAGGCAAATTTATATTCTTCCGGTATATCATCCAGAAATGCCCAATGGAACATATGCCCGGCTATGGAAGTCCCCTTTTCCCCCAAAAAGATATCCTCTTTTATTACAGACTCACAGTAACCAAGGGAACGTAGCTTTTTATCCATTACAGTCCTTCCAGGGAAAACACCGGCCATAGGGAAACTATTCCCGTCCATATCTGTAAGTTCGCTACATAAATACATAAAACCACCACATTCTGCCAAAGCAGGGAGACCTCTGTCTACAAAAGTTCTAATTTCTTCTATTAGCTGATAATTTTGAGAAAGTTTTTCTGCAAACAGCTCAGGATATCCTCCTCCGAAGTAGAGTGCAGAAATATCTTTTGGAAGAGCCTTGTCTTCGAGAGGGCTGAAATAAACAATTTCAGCTCCATAGTATTCCAGAATATCCAGATTATCGTCATAGTAGAAGCAAAATGCATTATCCCTGGCAACTCCAATTTTAATTTTTACTGAAGTTACAGAG
>JALTGJ010000197.1:0-623 GCA_027077185.1 Spirochaetales bacterium
AGACAAAGCTGAGCGAATAGAAATAGTAAGCTAAACAGATATATCTGTAAATTCAAACTTTGTTACATTAAAAAGTCCTGCATCAGTCAGCTTAAGTTCGGGAATAACCGGTAAAGCCAAAAAGGCCAGGGTCATAAATGGATCCAGACTTTTATTTACCATTAGTCTTTCATAAGCAGTCTTATTCATTTTTTTAAGTTTTTCATTTATTTCAGGCAGAGGTTTATCGGACATAAGACCTGCTATAGGCAGAGGAAGAGTATCCAGTATCCTGCCCCCACTGCACATTGTAAGACCTCCCCCTATTTTAATAAGTTCATTAACACAGCTATACATATCAGCATCATTATCGCCTATTACAATGATATTATGTGAATCATGGGCAATTGTAGTTGCAATAGCACCATTTTTTAATTTAAAATTTTCCACCAATCCAAGTCCAATATTCCCCGTCGAGTTATGACGTTCTATAACAGCCAGCTTTAGAATATCCAAATCTGTATGATATTCAAAATGTTTATCTTTATCCCGAAAAATTTTTCTCTGGACATTTTCAGTTATCAGACTATGAGCCTTCAACCTTATAACCCTTGCTATATCCCTGCTAAGCTTAAGTTTTAATT
>JALTGJ010000197.1:633-10492 GCA_027077185.1 Spirochaetales bacterium
CAAGTGCTCCCTTATAATATACTTCACTTACTTTAAAATCCTTCAAATTATCAACAATTGCAAAATTTGCCTGATACCCTACAGCTACAGCACCAATATCATGGAGCCTGTAACACTGGGCAGAATTTATGGTAGCCATTTGAACTGCTGTAACTGGATCGACTCCCCTTTCCACTGCCATTCTAAGATGATTATCTATATGCCCGCTCTTTAAAATATCTTCCGGCTGTCTGTCATCAGTGCAAAACATGCATCGTCTCGAATTCCCCTCTGTAACACCGGAAAGTAATGAATTAAGATCATGAGCTGCACTCCCCTCCCTCATTAAAACATACATGCCAGCTCTTAATCTCTCTTTCATTTCATCTACTGTTGAACTTTCATGATCCGTTCTAACCCCGGCAGCTGCATAAGCGTTTAAGGCCTTTCCCTCAAGCATAGGTCCATGGCCATCTATAAGTTTATTTCTACTGGAAGCAGTGAGTATTTTATCCAAAATAGAACTGTCTGCATTAATAACAGAAGGATAATCCATAAGTTCACCAAGGCCCAGAACTTTATTATTATCCATAAGCGAATCGATAACAGAAGCATCCAGAACGGCTCCGGAATGCTCAAAAGAAGTTGCGGGAACACAGGATGGAATCATAAAAAATATATTCATAGGTACAAGTTCTGCAGACCTTATCATAAACTCTATACCAGATGCTCCCTTAACATTTGCAATTTCATGAGGATCGGCTATTACAGTTGTTGTCCCCCGTGGAATGACAGCCCTGGCAAAAGAATCAGGAGGTGCAAGAGAGGATTCTATATGGACATGACTGTCAATAAGCCCAGGCATAAGATACTTCCCCTTCACATCAATTTCAATATTTCCCTCATAAAGCCCAATACCAACAACTCTTCCATTATCAACACCAACACTTCCTGTTATTATTTCATGTGAAAAAACATCCACAATTCTGGCATTTCTAAATACAATGTCACACTTTTTTTTACCTGATGCAACTTCTATTTTTCTTTTTAATCTATCTTTATTTGTATTCATCGATATCTCCTGTAATTGTATTTAATTTATCACATTTTGATTCGATGGGTACAGGTTACAGACAAGGCATGCCTTGTCTCTGCACGTTTAAAACATTTTAATTTCGATCTTTTTGAATTTTACGGGTGTTGCCATGTGTAGGGGCGAATATGGAATCCGCCCCTACACATGGCCGGGCTATGCGGGGGTTCCGTCGGTTATTGTTCTATGGGCGCCCACATAGGGGCGCCCCTACAACAAAACCGACCGCTTCGCGCCCCTCCTATCCCTAACATTTTTGCCTACATAATGTTTGCGTCTCTGCACAATTTAAACATGAAATTTTTGTGTTTTTTTAATTTAATTGATACATTTTTGATATAAACATAAATAAATATAAATTTATTACTATTTTACTTGCCAATTGGAAAATTACAGGTTATCATTGATTGTCAAAAAATTTAATAAGGAGTTTTTAAATGGAAAAACTTTTCAAACTGAAAGAACATGGTACTTCAGTAAAAGTCGAAGTCCTGGCCGGACTAACCACATTTATGACAATGGCCTACATTCTTATTGTCAACCCACTTATTCTGTCTGAGACTGGAATGGATTTTGGAGCAATTTTTACAGCAACTGCTCTATCCGCAGGAGTAGCTACACTAGTAATGGCTCTACTCGCCAACCTGCCATTTGCCCTTGCACCGGGAATGGGACTTAATGCTTTTTTTGCATATACTGTTGTATTAGGCATGGGGTATAGTTGGGAATTTGCACTGACCGCAGTTTTTCTGGAAGGTATAATATTCCTGATTCTTACAGCCTTCAACGTTCGTGAAGCAATAGTTAACTCAATCCCACCAACAATTAAAAATGCTATTTCTGTTGGTATTGGACTGTTTATAGCTTTTATTGGACTTGTTAACGCTGATATTATTGTTGGTGGAGGAGGAACTGTTGTATCTTTAGGTGTAGTAACAAGCGGCAATGGGTTACTTGCAATAATAGGTATTGTAATTACAGGAGTACTTCTTGCCTTTAAAGTTAGAGGAGCACTATTAATTGGTATAGTAGCAACAACAATTATAGGATTCCCAATGGGAATAACCCACCTTCCTGCAGCAGGCAGCAGCTGGGCTCCACCGTCACTGGCTCCAATACTCTTTAAGTTTGACTTTTCTCATATTTTCTCTATGGATATGCTTATTATTCTGTTTACATTCCTTTTTGTAGATATGTTTGATACCGTAGGAACACTTATTGGTGTATCTACAAAAGCAGGCCTTATAGATGAAAAAGGAAATATTCCTAAAGTAAAAGCTGCTCTTTTTGCAGATGCAGTTGGTACAACCCTTGGTGCATGTCTGGGTACAAGTACAGTAACAACCTATGTTGAAAGTGCTGCAGGTGTTGCTGAAGGTGGAAAAACAGGATTAACAGCTTTTACAGCAGCTATTCTGTTTCTTATTGCTCTATTTCTGTCTCCTCTGTTTCTAATGGTTCCGGGTGCTGCAACAGCCCCTGTTCTGGTACTGGTGGGACTATTTATGATGACTCCAATTAAAAAAATAGATTTTGATGATTTTACAGAAGCAATCCCTGCTTTTTTAACTATTATTATGATGCCTCTTACTTACAGTATTGCAGATGGTATTATGTTCGGTATGCTTGCTTTTGTTGTTCTAAAAGTTCTTACAGGGAAGGCAAAAGATGTTCATCCTGTAACATATATCGTAGGTATTTTATTTCTGCTCAAATATATTCTAAAATAGATTTTTGTAAGCAATCACAATACAAAAAAGGCTGTCTATTTTTTTTAGACAGCCTTTTTTGTGTATATGCGTAAAGTAGGGACAGTCACACAGGATTTGCTTTGCAAACCCTGTGTGGCTGTCCCTACTGTGTTTCTATTTTGATCGCATTATCTTTGCAGCATTTTCTACGGCATCGATTATTTGCTGATACCCGGTACATCTGCATAGATTTCCTGCGATTGCCTTTTTTATTCGGTCTCTTGATGGGTTTTTATCCTGCAATAGAAGGGAATGAGCACTCATTACCATACCAGGAGTACAAAAGCCGCATTGTATTGCTCCTGCATCAATAAAGGCCTGTTGTATAGGATGCAGAGTACCGTCTTTTGCCTCCATACCTTCAATAGTTACAATTTCTTTACCAATTACTTTTTCCAATTTTACAACACAGGAACGTTTTGAGCTTCCATCAATCAATACAGTACATGCACCGCAAACACCTATATTACACCCATTTTTAGTTCCGGTAAGATCTAATTTATTTCGAAGGTATTCTATAAGAGACATTTTCATATCTGAATCCGGAATTTCATAAAGTTTTCCATTTACAGTAATTTTATTCATATCCAAACTCCTCGTAAAATATTGTATTATAAAACAATTCAAATTAAAAGTATATTTTAATGTATAAATCAAAAATAAGTTAATTATAGCAATATTATCGCAAGAATAAGCCACTTTTTTTACAATATACTAAAATTTATCAATATTTATGTATTTTTTTCTTGACTTACAATAATAGTATAGTATACTTATCCAAATAATTTTTAAAGGAGCAAATGTATGAGCGATTCGGCAGAAAAAAGAATTTCTACTGATATGATCTTCAATCTTGAAGATAACCCACCTGCAATTCAGGCCTTCCTGGCAGCATTACAGCACATGATGGCAATTTTTGTAGGAATTATAACACCTCCACTTATTATTGGTGGAGCACTGGGTCTTCCTCCGGACTTAAAAGCATATATAATTAATATGGCACTTTTTGTTTCCGGTCTGGCAACCTTTATACAGGTAAAAAAAATCGGCCCGGTAGGTTCCGGTCTTTTAAGTATACAGGGAACAAGTTTTACTTTTCTTGGCCTTTGTATCGGTATTGGTTTTTCTGTTCTTAATTCGGGAGGAAGCCCTGAGCAGGCTCTTGGTACTATCTTTGGAGTAGCTTTAATAATGTCACCGGTAGAAATGATCTTCTCAAGATTTATTCCGGCACTTAAGAAAATTATTACACCCCTGGTAAGTGGTATTGTTGTAACTCTTATTGGTCTCTCACTTATTAAAGTTGGTATAACTGACATAGGTGGAGGACAGTGGCTCCTTGACAACAAACCCGAGTTTTTCGGAAGCGGAACAAACATAATACTTGCATCAATTGTTCTACTTACAATTATATTTTTTAACAGAAGCAAAAATAAATGGTTAAGAATGGGTGCAATTGTTATAGGACTTGTTGTGGGCTATATTGTCGCTGCAGCCATGGGACTTGTTAATTTTGGTAAAATGAGTGGATTAAGTGTTATAAATGTTCCAATTCCTTTCAGATTTGGATTTCATATAGCTGGTGGATATTTAATTCCAATGGGTCTGCTCTATCTAATAACAACTGTAGAATCAATTGGTGACCTGACAGCAACTTCAATGATTTCCGGAGAACCTATTTCCGGCGATCTATACTTTAAACGAATTTCCGGTGGTGTACTTGGTGATGGTATAAACTCTGCACTTGCAGCAGTTTTCAACTCTTTTCCAAATACTACTTTCAGCCAGAATAATGGTGTTATTCAGATGACAGGAGTTGCAAGCAGAAGAGTTGGTTTCTGGATTGCGGGACTTCTTGTTCTCTTTGGACTTTTCCCAGTAGTTGGTGGAGTATTCTCACTTATTCCTAATTCTGTTCTTGGTGGTGCAACAATTATTATGTTTGGTACAGTTGCTGCTTCCGGTATTAGAATTATTGCAAGTAACATTATAGACAGAAGAGGTGTTATTATTATGGCAATTTCTTTTGGACTTGGGATGGGTGTTGCATTCAGACCTGAAGTACTTAGCCATGCACCTTATATTATTAAACAGATTTTTGGTTCTGCAATTACAACCGGTGGATTAACAGCTATTTTTCTAAATATTGTTCTTCCAAGATCTCTTAGAAAACAAACTGCAGGAAGCAACCCTATGGGTGATATGGGTTAAAAAATAGTAAGCATATTTAATGCGTTTATTATGGGCTGCCCTAAAAAGGGCAGCCTTTTTTATTCTTGCTCTGGAAGAATTTTTTATTTTCCTTCCTTGCAAACACACTCTTTAAGTATTACTATTTAAGAGAAGGAGAAATAAAATGTTAGATGAAGCAATTAATTGTAATTCTCTGGAATGGCAGGAAGCAGGGGAACCTTATTACAAGGGGACCCAGATTAAAATCCTTAGAGAAGATAAAAACAGCCGCTGTGTAATCCTGAAACTTCCAAAGGGTTTTCGTATGGAAGGGCATACTCATATCCATGAAGAACAGCACTTTATACTGAAAGGGCAATACGAAATAAATGGTCAGGTTTTCAGCCAGGGGACCTATCAACTTATCCACACAGATATGACCCATGGACCTTTTACATCCGAAACCGGAGCGGAAGTACTTATAATCTGGCAATAGAGACAGAGAACTTTTATCTTACTGCACTTGTATTATGACTTTATTATCTTATTCAGAAGAGTCTCCAAAACTTCTGTTGCTTTTCCTTCGAGATAAATATCGGTAATGGTATTCGTATAGTTTGATGGTTTTATATTTATCTCGATAATTTTTGCACCCCTCTGCCTCGCCTGATAAGGGATCATAGAGGCGGGCATTATTTCTCCGGTTGTTCCAATAAGAATAATAAGTTCAGATTTTGTGGCCTCCAGTAAGGACCCTTTACTGACTGCTTCAGGAATAGGTTCACCAAAAAAAACAAAGTCAGGTTTAAGAACAGCTCCGCAAGCTTTACATACAGGAGGAAGAACTTTAAGGGAGCTCTCTTCTGCAATATACTTACTGCTGCATTCTGTACAAATAAGCACATTAGAAGTTCCATGATACTCGATCACATTAGATGATCCTGCTCTTTGGTGAAGATTATCTATATTCTGAGTAATAATAGATTGAAGATGATTCTCAGTTTCAAGCCAGGCTAAAGCATAATGAGCTGAATTGGGAACAGCCTTCCCAAAATTGTCATAAAAAACCTCTTTAATAAGTTCCCATGATTTTAGAGTATTACTCTGGAAATAACTGATATCAAGGAAAACCGGATCATATTTATTCCACAATCCATTTTCTCCCCTAAAAGGAGGTATGCCACTTTCTACTGATATACCAGCCCCTGTAAAAGCGCTTGTCCTTTTAGAATTTAGAATATACCCCGCAGCTTCCTCATAAAGCTTTACTTCAGTCATTATATCAGGACTTACTGTCCATGATTACTTTTCCAACATAAGGCAGATTCCTGTGTTTTTGGGCATAATCGATTCCATATCCTATTACAAAAACATCCGGTATTTCAAAGCCTACATATTTAACATCCACAGAAACTTCCCTTCTTTCCGGTTTATCAAGAAGAGTACATATTTCCAGAGACAAAGGAGATTTTAAATTTAGGTAGTCTTTTACCTTTTCAAGGGTATAACCTGTATCAATAATATCTTCTATAATTATTACATTTTTATCTCTTATATCCTCCTCAAGATCTTTATTAATTCTTACTTCTCTGGAAGATTCCATTTCATTTCCATAGCTGGAAACAACCATAAAATCTATTTTAGCCTCAAGATTAATCTCTCTTGCAAGATCAGCAAGGAAAACTACAGACCCCCTTAAAAGTCCAACAAGAATAATATCCCCTTTGCCCTTATAGTCTTTTTCAATCTCCAGTCCAAGTTCTTTTACTCTTGACTTAACTTCTTTTTCTGAAATAAGCTCCTCTATTGTATAATTCATTATTTAATCCTCTTTGGATGCATTGGATAGCAGGGACGGTTGCATAGCCGGGCTGGATTCCTGAGTCCCTCCATACGATGGAATTCCTACCAGCTCTTTTATAAATGATAATGTTACTGTAAAAAGTTCATCAATCCAGGGTATTCCTTTGAATGTATGATCCGCATTATCAATAAGAATCCGCTTTGCACGATTCCCGAACATTTCCATATAAGCATCAGAAACAGCTACAGGAACAACATTATCTCCAGTACCATGAACAACAAGAACCTTACCCTTATATCCTGCTGTTGTCTCCAAAATATTTACAGACCGAATATCAGTAATAAATTCTTCGCCCAGTAAAAGCCCCTCAATATCCATAATATTACCTGTTATTTCACCGATTTGTATCTGCTTTTCCCGGTAATCGATCAATAGACGCATTTCTCCTGCTGCAGCCCACAAAACAAGGCCATTCAGTTCCGATGATCGCTTTCCGGCAAGGAACCCTGCCAAAGCCCCACCCATGCTTAAACCAAGAAGGGTTATATTTGTTTCATCAATATTATTAAGTGATTGAAAATAATCAAGTATTATTGACGCATCTTCTGCTTCACCTGAAAATGTCATATCCTCAAAACTGCCATCACTCTCACCACTGCCATAAAAGTCAAAACGCACACTTGCTATCCCAAGACTGGCCAATAGTCTGGAAAAACGAACAAACATGAATCCAGGTTCTCTACGATCACCGCTAAAACCATGATAAAGTATTACCCCGGGAAAACTGTTATTCTTTGTGCCATCCGGGAGATGAAGCATACCCCTTAGTATACCTTTACTTCCCTTAAGTTCTACATATTTCTCCATACCATACCTCCATTCTTAATAATATCATAATTATTAGTTGAATTAAAGAAAAGCTTTGTAATGTCTTTTTTTTTAAATATATGACAATAGTTTAAATAAAAGAAGTAAAAATATTGCACCAATTTGATTAAAAATATATGATTAACTAATAATAATAGAATTTAAGGAGCCTGGAATGGGAAAATACGATTCTTTGCTAAAAGCAAAAATGAGTGAAGAAAGTTTTAATAGACTTGCAGTACTTGGAAACGATAAAGTGATGGAGTTTATTGGAGAGTTTACAGAACATTGTAATCCAAACACTGTATATGTATGTAACGACAGCAAGGAAGATGAAGCTTATATAAGAAAAATGTCATTGGAAAAAAAGGAAGAATTTAAACTGGCAAAAGAAGGACAAACCATACACTGGGACAGTTATGGTGACCAGGCCCGGGATAAACAGAATACAAAGTATCTGGTATATAAAGAAAATCTTGAAAAAATGAAGTCTCTAAATTCGGTTGAATATGAAGAGGGCAAAGCTGAAGTACTGGGTATTGCCAAAGACATTATGAAGGGGAAAGATGCAATCGTAAAATTTTTCTGTGAAGGTCCTGCACATAGCGAATTTACCATGCCATGCATACAGTTTACAGATTCATGGTATGTTGCTCATTCAGAGTCAATACTTTACAGACCAGCTTATTCCCACTTTGAAGCTATGGGAAATAGCGGTGAATTCTTTAGATTTATACATTCTGCAGGTAAGCTGGATGAACGAGGCTGCAGTATGGAACTCGATAAAAGACGGATATACATGGACACACAGAATAATATTGTTTACTCCATGAACGATCAGTATGCCGGAAACTCTGTTGGACTAAAAAAACATTCTATGAGGCTTGCAATTAATAAGTCCGGCCAGGAAGGCTGGTTATGCGAACATATGTTTGTAATGGCATGTCTTAATGAGGATAAAGGAAGAAGAACATATTTTACCGGTGCGTATCCATCGGCCTGTGGAAAAACTTCTACAGCAATGATTCCGGGAGAGGAAGTAGTCGGAGATGACATTGCATATTTCCGAAATATAGACGGTGAATTCAGGGCAGTTAATGTTGAACAGGGGATATTCGGTATTATAAAAGATGTAAATGCCAAAGATGATCCTGTAATTTTTAAAAATCTTATGATACCACAGGAACTTATTTTCTCCAATGTCCTCCAGGGACCTGATAACAACCCATACTGGCTCGGAAGTGGTCTTGATACTCCCGAAAAAGGAAATAATCACTCCGGTCCGGACTGGTATAAAGGTAAAAAAGATGCAGCTGGTAATGAAATTGGTATAGCCCACGGGAATTCCAGATACACAATGCGACTTGATTATCTTGAAAATTTTGATAAGACAGGTTACGAGGATACTAAAGGAGTTAAAGTTCAGGGTGTTCTATACGGAGGCCGTGATTCTGATATTACTGTTCCAGTAGAAGAATCTGCAAGCTGGGAAGATGGGATTCTCCTTAAGGCCTGTACTCTGGAATCGGAAACCACATCTGCAACCCTGGGTGCAGAGGGAGTCAGATCACCTTCTCCTATGGCAAATATGGATTTTGTTTCCTACCCTCTGGGAGAATACACCGATAATAATGTAAATTTTGTTAAAGGCATGAAAAACCCACCAAAAATTTTCTCTACAAACTATTTCCTAAGAGATGAAAAAGGAGAATTTTGTAACAGTAAGCTGGCAAAAAAAGTTTGGCTGCATTGGGCAGAAGGACGAATTCATAATGAATATGAAGCCCTGGATACACCTATGGGGAAAATACCTCTATATGAAGATGTTAAGGGACTTTTCAAAAAATTTCTGGATGAAGACTACACTAAGGAAGAATATAACTATCAGTTTAGTTTTCGATGCAGCAACTGGGTCGCAAAACTTGAACGTTCCAAAGCATTTTTTAGTAAAATGGATGCAAATACTCCAAAGTATATTTTCAATAAATGGGATGATACTATTACAAAAATTAACAGCATAATGGGAAAATACGGTGATGTTATTAAACCAGGAGATTACAAGGGTTAAGATAATTCTAAAAAATACAAGCCGGATGGATAATATCCACCGGCTTTTTTATGGCTTATTAAAAAAACCGGTCTAAAATTAGACCGGTTTTTTTGCATTTTTTTTAAAAACACAAATTTTATATC
>JALTGJ010000197.1:10502-11074 GCA_027077185.1 Spirochaetales bacterium
TTTTATATCTGTATTTTTACCTACAGTGTTCTCTTTGCAGCATTTGTAAGCAGCTGCATAAGTTTTTCTGAAGGATTTCTAACTTTTGCAAGAAAAATCATAGCTGCAATTACGTAGGGCTTGTAACTTGCTTCCTTGTACATAGGAACTCTGTATCTATCAAAAACAGAAGCTACAACTTCTCCCTGTTTACAGCTTACACCGGAAATATCTGCAGGAAGACAGTGCATATAAAGGGCCTTTCCATTTTTGGTAGTTGCCATTAGTTCTTCTGTTGTTTCCCAGTCTTTGTGGTTTGCGTTCTGTGCAAGAAGATCCTTTTCAAGTGCTGCTATACCTGCATCATCACCATCAGCATATAGATTTGTTCTTTTTTCCATTGCAGCAAAAGGTGCCCAGCTTTTTGGGTATACAACATCTGCGTCTTTAAATGCCTCTGCCATACTGTTTGATTTTACAAACTTACCCCCGGACCGCTCTGCATTCTGTCTTGCAACTTCTTCAACCTCAGGCATTATTTCATAACCTTTTGGATGAGCAAGATGAACTTCCGCACCAAATCTTGTCATAAG
>JALTGJ010000198.1 GCA_027077185.1 Spirochaetales bacterium
CAATTGTATGAATTGGTATATTCCCCACAATTAACAGCTTAGTAAACTGATCTAAAATTAAAATAATGCATGTAAGAATTAATGGTTTAATTTTTTTTGAGCTAATCATTTGTTTTATAATCCTGTGGGAACATCAATAAAAACTGTTTCAATGTTTTTTTCGTTGTTAAGTTTTTCTGCCAATAGTCTGGGGCCGAACGTTTCTGTAAAATAATGGCCTGCACTTACCATGTTTATGTTTCTTTCCAGACATGTATTGTATATCTCATGGGAAACATCTCCTGTAATATATAAGTCAATTTTTTGGTCGATTGCCTGGGTAACTTCTCTGGTTGCTCCTCCGGATACAATTGCTACTGTAGAAATTGTATCTGATCCAAAAGGTAGAATTCTCAGTACCTCTTTTTGATCAGTTCCCAGTATATCGAGAATTTCATTAATATTTTTTTTATTTTCAAGAGTACCGGATACCCCGATTTTAATACCTTTGTAGCTCCCGAAGGGCTGGAGGTTTTTCATGCCCAGTTTTTTAGCCATTCCATAGTTATTTCCAATAACAGGATTCATATCCAATGGAAGATGGGCGGCATATAGGGATAGCTTGTTTTCTATAAGAAATAATAAGCGTTTATAATGATTATTTGTAACAGGAATAGGGAAACTCCAGAATAAGCCATGATGTACAAAAAGAACATCAGCTTTCAAATCCACTGCCCTTTTAAAAGTTTCCATAGATGCATCCACTGCAAAAGCAACTTTATCTACCTGTTTCGTCTTAGCATTCACCTGGAAACCATTCATGGAAGCATCAATACCTGCAACAATATCCATGTCCAGTATGTTTCTGAAATAAGAATCCAACTCTTCTGTATTCATGCCCCGAGTATAGCAGGCCAGTGTCTGTATTGCAACAGAGGTGTAAGGATCTGAAGAATGAGATTTTTATAATTACAAGCTTGAAATAAAAGAAAATAGGCTTATAAGTATAAAAAAATATATCTATAAGCTTGACTAGGGCTATATTAGCCTATACCCTATAGTTGGAAACTAGGGATAAGGGAATATGAATTTCTATGGACGTAAAAATGAGATATCTCTTCTAAAAGATAAAACCCGACAGAACAAAGCACGGTTAATAGCCATCTATGGTCGTCGTAGAATAGGGAAAACCTCCCTGGTGGAATATACTTTTAAAAATGACAGGTTATGGAAATTTGAAGGTATTGAGAATGGAAGCAGGCAAATACAGTTTAAATATTTTTTAAAGCAGCTTAGTCATTATTTCAAAGGGTTAAATCTGAACAGAAATTTAGAAGACTGGGGTGACATTTTCGATATTCTGGAAGAACAAATTACTCAGTACCGTAAAAAAGATAAGACTAGGTTGATTATTTTTTTTGATGAATTCCAATGGATGTCTGAAATGAAACCTGGGCTGGTTCCAGTTTTTAAATATTATTGGGACAACTTTTTTTCAAAACACGAATGGTGTGATTTCATTTTATGTGGTTCGGTTTCTTCTTTTATTGTAGGAAAGGTTATTCAATCAAAAGCCCTCTATGGAAGAATTGGACTAGTAATCAATCTTCAGCCTTTATCCATGAAGGAGTGTAAAAATTTCTATAAAAATAGTCCATTTATTAAACATATATTGGAAAACTACATGGTTCTGGGTGGTGTTCCTCAGTATTATCAGGAGTTTAATTCAAATCTGAGTCTTCATCAAAATTTGGATGAACTGGCATTTAGTCCGTACGGATATTTTTTCAATGAGTTTGACAGACTTTTTATAAGCCATTTTTCTACACATAGTATTTATGAAAAGATACTGCAAATTTTGTCATCTAAAAAATATAGTTATTCTGAACTTGCTAAAAAGTGTGGTCTTACTGCCGGAGGATCTTTCAGTGAGCGAATGAAAGAACTGGAGCAGGCGGGATTTGTTAAAAGTAGAGTTCCTATTGATAAAAAAAGTAACAGTCGTCTGATCCAGTATTCAATTGATGATGAGTATCTACATTTCTATTTTAGTTTTATCATGCCATTTTCTGAAGAAATAATGTCAGGAAATATTAATTTTCAAAAGATAGCAAGTCATAGAAATTATCAACAATGGCAAGGTTACGCTTTTGAAAGGTTGTGTCAAAAGCATTCAAAACTTATTGCAGATTTTTTAAAATTCTCTGCTGTAAAATATCGTTCAGGTTCATGGTTCAGGAAGAGTCAGGGACGTAGTACCGGTATCCAGATTGATTTAATGTATGTTCGGGGAGATAAAGTCCTTACTGTTTGTGAAATTAAATATTCTAAGAAACTATTACCATCTGCTATTATAAGCAATTTTAAAAAGAAAATTGATGTTTTGTCAGCTGAATATGAAAATTTTGCTATTGAGAAAATACTAATTGTGGGGAATGTACAGAATATACCTCAAGCCCTTGAAAACTATTTTGATAATATTATTACAGCCAAAAAGCTGTTCGATCTCCCTTGAGTCATTTTCCACAGTATATTAAGGTAATGACGTAACAAATCCAGAAATTTGTTGAAGGAGCTTTTTAAATGAAAAAACTAATTTTGATTTATATACTAATATTTACTTCTTTATTTCATCTGTTTGCAGGGGGGAGTGATCAGTTCCAGCTGCAAAAGAATAAAGAAATAATTTTGCTTTCTTCCGGTGCAGGAATAATACTAACAGGTGCTGTTTTAAAAACTTTTTCCTCCGAGCCTCAGTCAACACCTGCAGCCTGGTTAACCTACCCCTTAAATCCCTATAACAGCAGCCTTGCTTCTGCAAGCAATTATCTGCTTGCTGCCGGCATGACAGCCCTGCCTTTTTTACTAGATTCCTGGAACTGGAATGAAGCCTCTACTCTGGGAGTTATGTATTTGGAAGCCCTAAGCATAACATGGGGAGCCAAGGAAAGTTTAAAAGCAGTATTTACAAAAAACCGGCCTTATACAGCCTATTCCGATACCCCTTCTGAACTGTTAAGTTCAAAAGACAGATATTTTTCTTTTCCCTCGGGGCATACAAGTGTTGCATTTACAACAGCAGGTTTTGCAACATCTGTTTTTGCAGCTTCAGATGCTTCTCCTTTAATGAAATATCTTTTTGGAAGTGTTAACTTTGCACTTGCTTCAGGAGTAGCTGCTCTACGTGTTGCTTCGGGAGAGCATTATCTGGTTGATGTTCTTGCAGGAGCCCTGCTTGGTACAGCCTCCGGGGTTTTAATTCCGTATCTGCATTACACAGGTAAAAACAATGATACTGCTTCCCTGTTTATAAGTCCGGACTCAGTGGCACTTAATTATTCTTATTAGAGATACTTTGATTCCCAAACCAGGAGTATAATGCCTTCATGCGGTTGTAAAATGATTCTTTATTTTTTTTCTCGATGCCCAGGAAGCTAAAAGTTTTAGCACTGGTAATTCCGTAAAATATTATACCTGTATCCGTCTTTTTAATTAGCAGATTTATTGCTATATTTTCTTTATCAACCATGCGTATAAATGCATACTTCATAGGAGTTTCATTTGTCATTTCAAGCCAGATTAGATTCCCGTCGGTTCTATAAGTTGTTTTGTATATATTTTTACCAAAAGTTGTATCTGTTTGTTCAATATATATCTGCTTCATATTTTCCAATGTACTAATTTTTGGATCCGGAACCTGCTTTGTATTGGTTTTATCTGCAATTACATGGCTGTTTGTATATAGAGTTCTATATTTTTTTCTGGTCTGTGAATAATAATCTATTCCTTTCATT
>JALTGJ010000199.1 GCA_027077185.1 Spirochaetales bacterium
GTTTTATTCTTAAAGCCGGGAATCTAACAGGAAATAATGATTATTATCGTTCCGGCTCTATAGCTGAAAGAGCAGAAGAAATAAATGCACTTATTAGAGATGAAGATGTAAAGTGCATTATTTCAACAATTGGAGGAATGAACTCAAATTCGCTGCTGCCATATATTGACTATGAGGCATTAAAGAAAAATCCTAAAATTATAATTGGTTATTCAGATATGACAGCTATTCTATTTGCAATATATCAGAAAACAGGCATTCCTACCTTCTATGGTCCGGCTTTAGTTGCATCCTTTGGAGAATTGGAACCATTCAATGAAATGACCTACAGATATTTCGAGGACATTATAGTAAATAAACAATTACCCTATACATATAGAAAACCTGAGATATGGACTGATGAGTACATTGACTGGGAAAAGCAGGATAAATCAAAAAAAGGGAATATCAATACCTGGATAACAGTAAATTCAGGTATTGCAGAAGGAAGAATAATAATTGGGAATCTGAGCACTCTAACTGGAATATGGGGAAGTGATTACTGCCCTGCCATAGAAAAAGGAGATATATTATTTATTGAAGATTCATTAAAAAATGCTGCGACAGTGGAGCGTTTATTTTCATTTTTAAAATTAAATAATATTTTTGATAAAATCGGCGGTTTAATTCTGGGAAAACATGAATTATTTGATGATCAGGGAACTGGGAGACAAGCATATCAAATACTTGAAGAGGTTCTTGGGAATTACAGCTTCCCCTTTCTTGCTGATGTAGATTGCAGTCATACACATCCTATGTTTACAATACCAATTGGGGCCAGAGTCTCTTTGGATTCTGGAAAACAGGAATTAAAACTTTTAAACTGGGAGAATATTGTATGAAACAATCGATTGTACATATAGCCCTGGTAGTTAAAGACTACGATGAGGCCATTGCCTTTTATACACAAAAATTAAATTTTGAGCTAATAGAGGATACATATCAACCTGAACAAGATAAACGCTGGGTTGTAGTTTCTCCTCCCGGTTCCAAAGGTGTAACATTACTGTTAGCCAGAGCTTCTAAGCTGGAACAAGAGTCATTTATTGGGAATCAATCAGGTGGACGAGTATTTTTGTTTC
>JALTGJ010000200.1 GCA_027077185.1 Spirochaetales bacterium
ACAGTTTTATGAATTTATCCAATATTAAATTATTGGTTTTTCTATCTACTCTTCTGGATTCTTCTACAATTTCGGTGACGGTAGTGTTTTTATTATCTATAAGAGTTGTACATGTTCGAACAGGGGACCTATTTTGTACTGTAATAATTTCTAAATTATCCTGTTGTGCAAGATTTAGAAAGTAATCACTACCATCACCTGATTGAGTTAGATGGACTGCTTTGGCGCCTAATTGGGATAATACCCTGGTAACATTAACACCCTTTCCGGAAGCATCAGTTCTGTATTCAGAGGATCGGTTAACTTCGTTTATATTTAATTTATTTAAAATAATTGTTTTTTGAATAGTCGGGTTTAAACAGATCACAAGAAAATTATACTTCATATTACCCTGCTGTATTTTTGGATTTTAAAATTGTCAATGCAGAAAATCTTTCCAATATTGATTCAGTTTTTTATTGCCAATACAAATTAATAACTATACTATTCTATCATGTTAAAGAAAAATTTACCATTGGATTTAAATGGCAAAAAAGTCTATTTTATAGGCATTAAGGGTACAGGAATGACCGCCCTTGCAGAAATAATTCAAAAAAAAGGTGCCTTCGTATTTGGTTCTGATACTGAAGAAAAATTTTATACAGATGATATACTTAATTCTCTTGGAATACCCTTTACCGAAGGATTTTCTGAAATTGGCTTACCTGATAAAATTGATATAATAGTACATTCTGCAGCATACACTCCTGAAAATAATTCTGAGATGGCTCTTGCTTCAGAATTAAATGTACCGGTTCTGGAATATACCGAAGCCCTGGGTAATCTATCCCGTTCAATGTTTTCCTGCGGTATTACCGGAGTTCATGGAAAGACAACCACCACCTCAATGGCCGGTTCTCTTTTAAAGTATCTTGGACTTCCTGCTACTACTCTGGTGGGTTCCGGTGTTGCGGCTTTTGACGGCAAATCAAGTTATACCGGGGGAAGCAAATATTTTATTGCAGAAACATGTGAATATAAACGACATTTTTTGAATTTTCATCCACAAATAATTGTTTTAACAAATATTGAAAAAGACCATATGGATTATTATAAGGATTATGATGATATTGAAAATGCATTTATAAGCTATATGAAACTCCTGCCCAGGGGTGGAAAGGTAATATTCTGCAGAGATGATTCAGGTGCAGCAAATGCTATTAAAAAGATGCAGATATTTAGGCCGGATTTAGATATTGTTGAATATGGGGAAAGTGCAACAGGCCCTTACCAGGTTAAGATGCTTCAAAATGGTAAGGGATTAAACAGTTTTACACTTTCCGGTTTTGAGCAGGTATTTTCAATTAAAATTCCCGGCAGACATATTGTTTTGGATGCTGCTGCTGCATTAATTCTAGTTTTGAGTATACTTGAAGAAGAAAAATTATCAGCTAATTTGGAAGCAATTTCATCTGGGTTGCTTTCTTTTGGGGGAAGCAAGCGTCGTTTGGAGTATAAGGGTGAATACAGAGGAATTATAATTATGGATGATTACGGTCATCATCCAACTGAAATCTCCGCTACTCTTAAAGGATTAAGAGAGTTTTATCCGGGAAGAAGAATAGTTGTAGACTTTATGTCTCATACCTATTCCAGAACACTGGCATTATTCGATTCTTTTTCTTCCTGTTTTACAGATGCTGATGTTGTTATTTTTCATAAAATATACAGTTCTGCTCGTGAAAAAGAGCAAATGGAAAAAAAAGGCAGTATTAATGGAAAAAATCTATACGAAGCAGCATCAAAATATAATAAAGAGACCTACTATTTCCATGAAATAGAAGATTCCTATAATTTTTATTTAAAACTACTGCAAAAGAATGATCTTTTTATTACAATTGGAGCAGGCAATAATTGGATAATTGGGGATAAATTGATTAAGAACTTTAAGGAGGATATTTAGATGCGTAGTATGACAGGTTATGGCTGGATAGATACCCAGGATGAAAAAATTCAGATGTCGATTGAACTTAAATCATACAACAACCGGTATCTTGATATAAATATAAATTTACCTCCTTTTTTGTCTCCTCTAGAACCTGGTCTGCGTTCTTATCTAAAAGATAAAATTCATAGGGGCAGGGTGGAACTGTATATAAGGGTGAAAGAACTGGAAGATGATCTGGAAGTTATTCTGGATAAAAATGTTGTTACAGCTTATAAAGAAGCACTTCTTCAAATTGCAGAATCAGCTGATATTAAAGATACTCCCAGACTCTCTCATTTTATACATCTTGACGGTGTTATGAAGATTATTAAAAAACGGGATATAGAAATATTTCAGGCTATGATATACAGCAATCTTGATAAAGTATGGCATCAGTATGATGAACTCCGGGTTAAAGAAGGAGAAGCAACATGGGAAGATATTATGTCAAATATCGATATTCTATGGAAATCGAAAAAGATAATAAAGTCTCACGAAAAAAATCTGGAAGATATTATTAAGAAAAATATACGGGAAAGGTTTAAACAATTACTGGAAGAAAAAATTGACGAAAACAGAGTTTTAACAGAAACAGCATTATTATTAATGAAGTATGGGATAGGAGAGGAGCTGGCCAGGTTGGCAAATCATATTGAGCAGTTTTGCAATACACTTCATAGAGATGTTCCTGTGGCTAAAAAACTTGATTTCCTATGTCAGGAAATGAACAGGGAAATTAATACCATAGGATCAAAGAGCACTATACTTGAAATAAGCCAGGCTGTAATAGAATCCAAAGATGCAGTAGAGAAAATAAGAGAGCAATTAAGAAATGTTGAATAATATTATAATTGCCATATCAGGGAAAAGTGGATGCGGAAATACTACTGTAAGTAAAATGGTTGCAGAAAGGTTAAACCTTAAGTTTATTAACTATACTTTTCGTACAATGGCAGTCGAAAAGGGAATTAGTTTTGAAGAGATAAGAAAGCTGGCGGAAGAAAGCAATGCAATTGATATTGAACTTGATAGAACCCAGGTTAAGATGGCGGAAGAGGGGAACTGTGTTTTAGGTTCCAGACTTGCAATTTGGATGATAGCTAATGCAACTTTTAAAGTTTATCTTAAAGCTTCTCCAAAAGTAAGGGCGTTAAGAATTGCAGGTCGTGAAGGTGCAAGTCTTGAGGAAAAATTAGCTGAAACTGAAGACAGGGATCGTAAGGACAGTGCAAGGTATAAGAAAATATATGGAATAGATACAGATACATACGATTTTGCAGATTTAATTATTGATACAGAAGTAAATAATGTAAATAAAGTAGTTGATTTGATTATAGAAGCGGTAGAATCTTTACAATAGATTTAATATCATATATAGTTCCCTAATTGCAATTTTCAAGGAGTTTAATTGATGAGTATACCTTTAGATATTCTTATTACTAAAGATAAAAATGCATATACCATGACCTGTGCAATTATTAAAAGAGCTGATCAGATAGTAGCAACAGGCGAATCCTATGAAGTTAATAATAAGGGCGAGAAGGTTGTAACTGAATCAATAGATCAGGTTCTGTCCGGAACTGTAGAATATCAACTGGAAGAATGAAAACAATACTGCTGTTTGGACCAACAGCAGTTGGCAAAACAGAACTCATTTCTAATCTTTTTACAAGTAAATATGAAATTATTAATGCTGACTCAATGCAGGTTTATCGGGATTTGGATGTAGGAACAGCAAAACCTTCATTCGAACTGCAGAATAAAATTAAACATCATCTAATAGATATTATAT
>JALTGJ010000201.1 GCA_027077185.1 Spirochaetales bacterium
TTGCTATTCCTATCCAACTCCTAGTTCCTGCACTGGATTTTGCTGTCCAAGTATTTCCATAATCCTTTGATATATGAATACTGCCTCCAGAAACTACTGCTGTTTGGATTAAGCCATCAGAAGACATTGCTATTCCTGTCCACCTCCTATTTCCTGCACTGGATTTTGCAGTCCAAGTATTTCCATAATCTGAAGAAATATAGATTTGCCCTATATAATCTACTGCTGTCTGATATTTTCCATCAGAAGACATTGCTACACTATGCCAACTTCTTGAAGAATCTTTTGCTGTCCAAGTATTTCCATAATCTGAAGAAATATAAATTTGTCCTCCAAAAAATACTGCTGTTTGAATTGAGCCATTCTCAGATACTGCTATACTCTGCCAGTACCTATCAGACTCTTTTGCAGTCCAAGTATTTCCATAATCTGAAGAAGTGTAAATCTTTTTCCCACTGCGTATTGCAGTTTGATATTTTGCATCAGAAGACATTGCTACCCCTATCCAGTTTCTATCTGAATCTTTTGCCGTCCAATTATCTTTATTAAATTCATATCCTCCTCTTCCATCATAACCTCCTGTAGAATTCCATTCTGCACTAGAAATTATTGTTCCATTATTTCCATAACTTGAATAATCTTTTGTCCAGCTTGAATTTGAACCAGCTTCAAAAGGCATATTTAAAACAGCAATTGAATTATCTGATTTTCTCCAGTCAAAAATATTCTTAACAACATCATTATCTAAATCCTCTGTTGATTGATTATAAGCACTCAGATTTGTATCAGTATAATTTGTAGTAGGGTCTGTTGAGTTTAAAATTGGTGTTGCCTGAGTTGGAGCAATATTCTTTATTGTTAAATTGTCTGAAAGGTTATAATCACTATAATAAATACTATCATATGCCCGAACATAACAACTCCAGTTTTCTGTTTTAGAAGTAAAAGAACTGCTCAAAGTTGAAACATTCACCAAAGTTCCCTGGGTGTAATTTGCAGAAGCAGGTATAAAACCATCTTTAAGTTTTATTGTCCAAAAATCCTTGCCTCCTGCTCCAAAAGAGTTTGTATAACCTGTTACATAAAGATTATCATTAGAATCTGTTGTTATTC
>JALTGJ010000202.1 GCA_027077185.1 Spirochaetales bacterium
GTGTACAGCAATAAGAGTAGGCACTCCGAATCCTCGCTTGTATTCCTCTCTTACCTCAGTTCCAGGTGATTTTGGTGCCACCATAACTACCGTAATATCTTTTCTAATCTGCATTCCTTCTTCTACAATGTTAAACCCGTGAGAATATGCAAGTGCAGATCCTTTTTTCATAAGAGGCATTATTTCATTTACTACAGGACTATGCTGTTTATCCGGGGTAAGATTGCATACAAGGTCAGCGGAAGGAATCATTTCTTCGTAGGTTCCAACTTTAAAACCATTTTCTGTAGCATTCTTCCATGATTGTCTTTTTGATTTTATTGAACTTTCTCTAAGTGTATAGGAGACATCCAGGCCACTGTCTCTCATGTTCAAGCCCTGATTTAATCCCTGTGAACCGCAGC
Source organism: Spirochaetales bacterium (assembly GCA_027077185.1). The sequence goes on from JALTGJ010000202.1 coordinate 405, forward strand.
CGACTATTACAACTTTTTTTCCTTTTAATTTATCAATTCCGCTAAATTCGCTTTCGTTCATAAACCGGCATTGTCCGAGTTCTTCTATTTTTAATCGTAATGGTAAAGAATTAAAATAATTCATATATAGACTCCTTCATTGTTGTTTAGACTGAATATATCATATATATTGATTGTGTTAAACGGTTTGAATAAATAAATACATTGTTAATTATGCAATATAGGAAAGCGTGGAATGGATATAATACAGCTAAAACATTTTATAAGTATTACAGAGACCCTTCATTTTGGTAAGTCGAGTATCCGCTGTAATTTAAGTCCTTCTGCTTTTACCCGCAGTATTAAAAGACTGGAGTCAGATCTTGGATATAATCTGCTTAACAGGAGTAACAGATCTGTATCTCTAACTCCTGAAGGAGAGCTGTTTAAAAATTATGCAAATGAGATATTGGAAAAAATAAACGAATTTAAGCAAAATGTAATAAGTAATGAGGGAGATCTAAAAGGAGAAATATCACTGTTTTGTACAGTAACTGCCTGTTACAGTATTCTTCCGACAATAATAGAAGATTTTAGGTCACTGTACCCTGATATTCATATTAATCTTGTTACCGGGAACGAATCCAGTACAATGCAGAAAGTACTGGATAAGGAAGTTGATGTTTCAATAACAACAATGCCGGATAAACTACCCAACAATATATCTTTTTATCCTATTACAGTAACTCCACTAGTATTTGTTGCTCCCTGTTTTAATACAGGGTTTCTTGGAAAGGATTCAGATATACCGGATCTTAATAATAGCCCATTTATATTGCCCGAAAAAGGAATTGCCAGAAAAAGGGCGGATTTCTGGTTTCATAATAAAAATATAATCCCGGAAATATATGCACAGGTTTCAGGGAATGAGGCCATCCTGGCTATGGTTAGTCTTGGCTGCGGTATAGGTCTTGTTCCAGAGCTTGTAATTGAGAAAAGTCCCTTTAAAGATAAAATACGAATTATTAGTATTGATCCCCCCTTCGAACCCTATCTTGTGGGAATCTGTATGAATAACAAGAACAGGAATAATCCTTTTTTAAAGGTATTTGCAGACCTTGTTAAGGCCAAGCGATTAAAAGGAGATTTCAGAAATGATTAAACTTGAAAACATATCTGTTCGCTTTGGCAGAAAATTAATACTGGAGAATATTACTGTAGACTTTAAACCCGGGAAGGCCTGGGTTATAGCCGGTATAAACGGTAGTGGAAAGTCAGTTCTTGGGAAGGTTTTGGCAAAGCTAATAAAACCTGAGACTGGATATATTAGGGGATCGGTAAAAAGTGCCTATTCCTCATTTGAACTGCAGGATAAAATTATAGAATCTGAAAATAAAAAAGATTCCTCCAGGCTTATGCATGGGGCTGTCGATCCTGGAACAAGTGTCGGGCAATTTCTGGAGCTTAAAACCCCCGATGATCATAAAAATGCGGAAAAACTAATAAAACTATTTTCACTTTCAACTCTTTTAGACCGGGGTCTTCGCTTTTTGTCAACAGGAGAATTCCGTAAAACAATTCTTTTATACGCACTTTTACAAAATCCGGATCTTATTATTATTGATGATCCCTTTGACGGTCTGGATTCAAATTCAAGAGATGGTCTTAAAAAAATAATTAATAAACTAGCCGGGAACAATCAGAAAATAATTATTATAACAAATAAAATTGAGGATATTTTTCCTGAGTGTACCCATATGCTTCTATTGTCAGATGGAAGGGTTAAGTTTTCGGGAGAACTTAGTAAAGGGATAAATGTATTCAAATCTGAACAAACTAAGGAAAAAGAAACAGAATTATTTTTAAACTTACCTGAAGGTATTGATAATCACAAAAAAGACTCTGATAAAAATGGTGAAGTACTTATCGAAATGAAGAATGTATCTGTAAGCTACAATGAACTTAAGGTTCTTGATAAAATAAACTGGACGGTTAAAAGAGGTGATAAATGGAAAATAACAGGTGCCAATGGTGCAGGTAAATCAACATTATTAAATCTTGTAAACGGCGACAATCAGAAGGCATATTTAAATGATATTTCACTTTTTGGCCGAAAGAAGGGGAGTGGTGAAAGTGTCTGGGATATAAAAAAAAGAATAGGTTATGTGTCCGGTGACTTTCAGCTAAAATACAGGGTTCGAAGTACAGTTCTGGATGTAGTTATTTCCGGGCTTTATGATTCCATTGGTTTGTATGCTGAAACTACATCCTATGATTTGGGAATAGCCATGCAGTGGCTTAAATTTATTGGTTTATCAGCAAAGGCAAACAATTATTTTAGAGAACTTTCCTATGGTGAAATTAGAATGATTCTGATTGCAAGAGCTATGATAAAGTCTCCTGATCTATTAATTCTTGATGAACCCTGTCAGGGGCTGGACAGTTATCATAAGAAAAAGGTTCTTTCTCTATGTGAAAAAATAGGAGAAAGTGATAATAATACAATTCTCTTTGTTACTCATGACAGAACTGTAAATTTAGAATGTTTTAATCATTATTTAGTGCTTGAAAAGTTAGTATCTTAGTCAGTTTTCAAATTCAGAAGCCTTTTTGCTTGCTTTCATTACTGCATCCATAACAGTAGCAGTAAGTTTTCCTTCTTCAAGTGCCCGTATTCCTGCAATTGTTGTTCCGCCAGCCGAAGTAACTTTAGTCAGTATACTAATAGGGTTTTCTGAATGCTCACTAAGTATTGCACTTGCACCATTTACAGTTTGTATTGCAATTTTTAAGGACTGTTCGTATGGTATTCCCTGCTCTGTTCCCCCAAGAGCAAGAGCGTGTATAAATGAAAGTACATAGGCTATACCGCTTCCGGATAAACCTGTAAAAGCAGACATTTGAGATTCAGAAAGGATAATGGCCTTACCCATTGAATTAGCTATCATCAATGCCTGGGAAATAAACTCCTCTGTTGCATTCGTCCCTGGTGAAACAGCTACTATGGCTTCTCCCACAGTAGCAGCAATATTAGGCATAAATCTAATAATATTATTACTGTGTGTGTTTTCCTCAAAGTAGGCTATAGTTTTTCCTGCTGCAATAGATATAATTTTTTTGTTGTTTGTAAAAGGAGATAATTCTTCAAGGAGAGCATCCAGATATTGTGGTTTTACTGCCATGATTATAATTTGAACATATTTTGAAAATAGTTCATAATCTCCAGGATTAAATTTTTTTCCAGAAACTAAGTTTGTTACCGAATCAGCTTTGCTGGTGTCTGTATCCATAATTCCCAGAACCATATTCGGAAAAGTTCTTTTTAAACCCTCTGCAATTGCAAGCCCCATAT
>JALTGJ010000203.1 GCA_027077185.1 Spirochaetales bacterium
GAGAATTTACAAACCCTGAAATGCAGAGTCTCTATACTGCACTTGTATCTCAGGGGTCTAAATCCCTTGCAGAGGCACTAAAGGTTGGAGCGACTATAGAAGATCTTGATATTTATGATCTGGAAAGGCTTATAGCAGATAGTGATAATGATGATGTAAAAATTGTCTATCAGAATTTATTGAAGGGTTCGAGAAATCATATGAGATCCTTTGGAAGGCAAATGGATAGAAATGGATTAGATTACAGTGCCCAATATATATCAGATTCAGATTTGTCAAAAATATTAAACAGCAATACTGAAAGAGGAACTGTAATAAGTAATCCTAACTTTAACTTTTAGTAAATACTGTTAGAAATACTAAAAGGGGTTGTCTGTAAAAATCAGGCAGCTCCTGTTTTTTTATTTACTAAAGATTTATTGTATATAAAAAAGCCAATTTCCACACATACCATTCCAGCATTTAGTATGTATAAAAAAATAACCCCATCAAAATTATAAATAATTTTATGCATAATTCCGGATAAATAACCAATCAGAAGGGCAAGAAGAAACATAAGGCTTTTAGATCCATTTGTTTTTGTTTTCCAGGATTTATAGATGGAAAATGGCCAGGCAAGGCCAAAACAAATTAACATAATTATTTCGAATATACTCATTCCTCCAGCATCCTTAAAATTATATCCCTAATTTTTGGTTTTAATTCTTTATGGGATATATTTTTGAAGGATTCTGCTGTAACAGGATCTCCTACCAATAATTCAACTGTGCCGGGACGGACAATTTTTGAATGTACAGACTTTCTATGCCATAATCCTTTCATCGCTATTGGAATAATATCTACTTTTGCTTCAGAGGCCAGACGAAACGGACCTCCTTTAAATGCCTGTAGTTTTCCATTACGTGTTCTGTGTCCTTCGGGTAGAATAATAATAGAAGTTCCCTTTAATATTGCATTTCTGGCTTTTTTAAGGCTCTGAAAGGCTTCTTTTGCATTAGTATGACTAATCGGTATATTCCCCATTCTTTTTGTTATGGCACCCCAGACGGGCCATTTAAAATGGTCTTTTAATTCAATCCCTCTTGAGAAATTAGGAATATATCCATAAAGGATAAAACCATCAAAAATATTTACATGATTTGCCATAAATATATGTGTTTTACCGGGATCAAGTTTTTCCAGTCCATTTGTAATTATTTTAATACCAAATACTCTTATAAAGAGTCTGCTTAAAAATTTAATAAACGGATCAAACAGTTTCTGATTGTCAATTAGATTCTGAACTAAAACAATTATTGAAATTATTATTAACAGAATAATTCCTATTAGATATCCCAGGGTACTCCTAACAATATACATTAGCAGAACATCTTAATCTTTTTTGGATGTAATGTAATTTCAAGAGGGGTTTCTCCAAATGTTTCTCCATCAGGCGTTAACGAAAGTGAACGACTGGATTTTAGCAGGATATCTTTACCTGTAAAAACTTCTATAGACTCATCCAGAATATGTTCACCCTTAAATAGCAGTGGGAAAAGGCTGAGAAGTTTTCTTCTGGATACCTTGTTAAGAATAATAACATCTAAAAGCCCATCATCAATTTGTGCATCAGGAGCCATTAACATGTCTCCCCCTGTATATCTTGAATTACAAATTTCAGTAAAAATAGCATCCCTCGTAATTAGCTTACCGTCTATAGAAAGTTCAATTTTAGTAGATTTCAAAACAGTTACTTCTTCCAGTACTCCCAAAATATAACTTAAGGAACCCAGCCATTTATATTTTCGTGCTCTATACGCTACATTGGATACGAATCCTGTTCCCAGAATGTTGGCAAAAAAGAAATTCCCTCTGCTGCAGTTAAACTCTCCAATATCTATTCCTCTTGACTCTCCTCTAAGAACTGCATCTATTGCATCCTCCATATTTGTAATGCCCAGATCTTTAGTAAAGGAGTTTCCTGTTCCTACGGGAACTTGTGAAATTGGTACCTGGGCATCTGTCTTATTTTTTAAGATTCCATTAATAACCTCAAAAAGGGTGCCATCACCTCCTACAGCCAGGATTCCTTCATAATCATCAATATTAATACTCGACGCTATGTTTACAGATTCTCCGGGTTTATTGGAAATGAACATATCAATGTTCATATTATGTTTTTCCAGTTTTTTTCTTGCCCTTTCTGCAACAGCAATTCCGTGTTTTTTCCCAGCGTGGGGATTTACTATCATACAATATTTCATAACCTTACGATTAAACTTGATTTACAATCGATGGTCAAGTGTGCTAATGTGCTAATTATTATTGGAGGTTTATATGGAAGCCCTGGAAAAGTCTTTCGAAAGACTATGCCTATAACATGAATACAAATGAATTTTTTCATACAAAGTATAAGCCGGATATTGAGAGTAAAATAAATCCATGGTTTGAATAGACGTTTAAGGGGAATATCAGGAAACTTTAAAAACCAGACTCACAGTGGTTCCGTTATTTTTGCTTATTTCAATTGTACCCCCTATCTGGTCAGTTAATGCATCAATAAGAAGCGTTCCCATACCTGCATTATCTGATGCCTGGCTTAGGGAAGTAATTCCAATGCCGTTGTCTTTTATGATTATTTCAATACTGCCTGTTTCCGTTTTTTTAAGAATAATATCTATTCTGTCCTTTTTATCAGGATTGCTTTCTGTAAATGCATGCTTAAAAGCATTAATAATAATTTCATTAACAAGCAGGCCGCAGGTAGTTGCCTCTTCGATATCCAGATAAAAAACATCGCCGGAAAGATTAACATTAACCGGGTTCAGGCTATTATTAAAAGTAGAGGAAATTGTGGAAATAATCTGACCTATATAATCATGGAAATCAATTTCTGAGAATGAATCCGATGAATACAGCATTTCATGAACAAGCGCCATAGAATGTATTCGGCTCTGGAGTGTTTCCAGAGTGTTCTGCACCTTTGTATCGGATAGATCTGAAAGTTGAAGATTTACAAGGCTGTTAATAATCTGCAGGTTGTTTTTTACTCTATGATGAATTTCTTTTAGTAAAATATTTTTTTCTTCCAGAGATTTTTTTATTTTTAACTGTGCGGCTTTTCTGGAAGTAAAGTCCTGGCCAATAGATAATAGCTCCTTAACATTATTGTCCTGATCGTAAATCATGGTATTAGACCACAATATCCAGACTTCCTCTCCTGTGGAAGTTATGTTTTTATTTGTCCCATTCCAGTATTTTTTGTCCTGTTCTAAAATCTTTTCAAATTTTATCATGTCATTAGAACTGTTTGTTTTTAATACCGTATCCTGAACTCTGGATCCAATAAGTTCTTTTTCCAAATAACCATAGAAATTCAGGGCAAATGGATTGCAGTATGTAATTATTCCATCAGGATTAACTTTCATAATAATACTATTAATATTTTCTACAAGATACTTATATTCTTTTTGACTCTTTTGTAATTCTAAAAATATGGATACAATTTTATTATCCAACTGTATAAATGTTTTTGCAAGAATTCCAATTTCATCGTTTCTACCGCTAATACTGTCCGGCATGTTCCAGTTACCTTTACTATTTTTGTTAAAGGTAAATTTCGATATAATACTGCTTAACTGGCTTATAGGTTTTGCAGTCTGTCCTGCGATAAGATAGCTTAGAAATGGAGTTAGTAAAATAAAAAAAATAAATATTAATAGCCC
>JALTGJ010000204.1 GCA_027077185.1 Spirochaetales bacterium
GGTGATATTCCAAATAATGAGAATAATAATACTGTAAATTCCACTATTGGACGTGAGCTGCGCTATTTAATTGAACATACAGTTCATCATTATGCTATTATTGCGATGTTCATTAAGCATCTGGGTTATTCTGTACCCTACGGCTTCGGTATAGCCCAGTCTACTATTGAGTTTGAAACAAAACAAAAATCCGGTTAATTTTTTTTACTGGATAGTTTTTCTTTTATATCCGGCCATTTTTTATCCGCATTTGTAATCATCGATTCAATATCCGCAAGGAACTTTTTTCTTGTTGAGCTGCTGAAGTTAAGATAAAGACGATTGTCTATAATGTCCCAGTATTCAGGCTTACCGGGAGCCAATTTTCCTCCTGCGAGTGCCCATGCACAGTATCCTCCGTATGCAGGAGCATACTTATCCGGATCTTCTATAAATAGATTTAGATTTGATTCTGAACTAAAAAGCCATACAGCATCCTTATATTCTGTTTTCCACACTTGATTACCGACTACAGGTTCTGATCCAGTAAAAAATGATACTGTATCATAACCAGAAAGTGCGATATTTGAGTTTTTTGTATAAATTTGGCTGTCATACTTTCCTGAAGCATAGACTGCAAATCCTGTCAATAAAAGTAAAACTACGGGCAATATAATTTTCATTAAAAAATCTCCTAAATATGATAAAATAACTCATATATCTAATATAACAGTTATTAAAAATATTTCAAATTTATATTTTAAAAAACTTATAAAAATAGTAATATTAGAGAATTAAATGTATAATGGTGTAAAAGGATTTTTATGTTTGAATATATTAAATTTGATAAAAGAGATGGTCTGCTTAATAAGGGGAACTTAAAGCTTTTCGGTCTCTCTACTTGCGGGTTTTGTAAAAGAGCAATAAGTTTTCTTGAAGATAATAAAATTAAATTTGAGTTTACTTACATGGATCAGATTGATCCGGAGCTAAAAAAAAGGGCAAAAGAAGAGTTTTCTCATAAATTTGAAGAAAGATTAAGTTTCCCTGGGCTTGTCCTGAACGAAAACGATTACCAGATTGGATTTATTCGTGTGGCATGGGAGAGAATGCTGGATTTAGGGAGTATGTCGATTAAAACTAATAAATCTCCTGCAATTATTCACAACCAAAAAATTCGTGATTTTGTTGATAAAACGGCAAAATATAAAAATTGGTATGTTAACCCTGATACTGATTTCAGACTCAAACTTGAAGATGGTCTGGAACAGAATTACAATAGATATGGTTATTATCAATGCCCCTGCAGGGATACAAGTCCAAAAGACAGCAATATTGTAAAATGCCCCTGCTCATATGCAGAAACTGATATAAATGAATGGGGGCAGTGCTTTTGTGGACTCTATGTTTCTAAAGATTTTTCTGATTCACGAACAGAGGTAAACAGTATTCCTGAACGGAGGAATAAGAAATGAAAGTTGAAAGTTTAAGTACAGTAGAAATTATTAGCCAACCCAATTTTATATCCTAAAATTGAATCTCTTTTTTATCATTCACAAATGGCTGAATGAGCATTTTATGCAGATGAAGGTCTTTTGGATTTCTAAATTTTGGTATACCAATGGTCATACCAATATGACCCTCTTTGGGCTGTGCACAATAGGTTCCAAATAAACGATCCCACCAGGGGAAATTAAATCCAAAGTTAGTATTTGTTTCAGAACTAATAATTGAATGGTGAACACGGTGCATATCCGGAGTAACAACAAAGTATCTTAATATTCTATCAATTTTAACAGGAATATATATGTTTCCATGATTAAACATGGATCCCATATTTAATCCAGTTTCAAATATAATTACAGATAGTACACTTGGACCAATAATGCTTATTACAGATAATTTAATAAGCATAGATACAATAATTTCCACTGGATGAAATCTTGTTCCGGAACTGACATCCAGATCCATATCTGTATGATGCATTCCATGAAATCGTGATAAAAGTGGAAGAGTATGAAATAGAACATGCTGAATGTATATGGCACCATCCATTATTAGCAAAGCTGTGGTGAAACCAATTATTGGAGGGATCTCATAATTATTAAGAATTCCCCAACCTTTTTCATAACACTGAGCTGCAAGTCCGGATGCAAGAACTGGAAAAAGTAAACGTATTGTTAGATTATTAATAAAAACTATGCCAATATTACTGTACCAACGAACTGGTTTGGAGTAATTTAAGGTACGCCTTGGTGCGATAACCTCCCAGATAGCAATAAGAATAAAAACTCCAAGAAAGAAACTTATTCTTATTATTGATTCATACTTTATTATCCATGCTTCCATTTTTCACCTGCTTTTTTTATTTTTCCCGGCATATTATATCAAATAAATACTAAACACCAATTTTCCAGATACCTTTTTCTATAAAAGCTTCTATTGTTTGCCTGTTTGCTTTGTTTATAAGATTTGAATGTGACAGTTTATTTTTCTTTGCATAGTTTGAAAGAGTAACTATTTCTTTACCTTCCAGATATGCCAGACGTTTGTGATAACTTCCTGTAAGGGCTTTTCCTATTATTTCATCCATAATATTAGTTTTACCTGTAGTATCAAATTCATTAAAGGCATTATAATATTTCCCGCGATCAACAAATTTTATGTTTATTGGTACAAACCCTTCCCGTATTAATAAGTAATTATTAATTGCCCTCCCAATACGACCATTGCCATCAATGAATGGATGAATGAACTCGAAAGTCAGATGAAGTTTCGCCATGCGTTTAATGATATTTTCATGGCTTGCACCCATATATTCTGATAGCATTTTTCCCAATCTATTTACTATCTCTCCTGGCCCAGGAGCAATATGGTTTCCTACACGAACATATTCATTCTCTTTTCTAAACCTTCCTGCAATATCATCTCGAATATTTGAAATTAGCATTTTATGAAGAAATAATATCGTATCCAGAGAAAGCACCCGCTCTTTTGCATTTTTGTCTGTATATGATACAACCCTGGCAAGATTTTTTGCTTCAAAAATTTCTCTGCCGGAGATATATCTGTCCAAATCAATTTGAAGAAGTATTTTTTCTGTTTCTTCAAGATTTAATGTACTGTTTTCTATTGCATTTGAATTGTAAACCTGCTCAGCTGTTTCAGCCTCAGCTATAAGTGTTAGTAAGCTCTCTTTTCCAGTAGATACTGCATAATATCTTTCTCTTAGGGATTCTATTTTATTAAAAACATTCAGAACCTTTGCCATATCTTTATTATGACATATTTCACTGTTTTGTCAATAATAACGTGAAAATATGTTTATATAAGTAAATATTCACGTTTATAAGATTAATAACGTGAACTAAGTGTTTGGTAACATATTCCCTGAAGTACCATCAATCCCAGGGGTAAAATAATTTTAACAGAAATTTCCAGCATAGTAGCTTCATCATAATTTTTTATTGTATAATGTAAATATGAAACATACATTTAAATATTTATTACTTTTATTTTTTTTCTTTCTGACTCTGCCTCTAATAGTAATGGGGCAGGAGAATCCTGTCTCTCTGGCTGTTTTGCCTTTTGATAATATGAACGGAAATTCTGAACAGGATTATCTTAAGGGTATTATCTCATATATTTTAATAGGGGAACTCTCTTCTTCAGGCAAAGTACTCATAGTAGACAGAAAAAATATAAATGAAGTAATG
>JALTGJ010000205.1 GCA_027077185.1 Spirochaetales bacterium
CCAATAGCATTAATATCCCAAAGATTTATTGCAGTATCACTAATTCTCTCTACAGAACTGTCAATATAGGACTCATCATATCCCTTTTCTGTCATTTCTGCAGATGCATTTTTAAATGCCATTACACGAATTACAGAAGGCGGACGGGGGGTATATCCCTCATCAGTAATAGTTAGAAGAATAGGAAAAGGTGCTTTAATAATTTCATACCCCCCCTCTATGGATCTTCTTGCCTGGATAGTTTTCTTTTTAACATCAATACTTTCAATTACAGATACATTTGTTATCTGGTTTATTCCAAGTTTCTCTGCAGTCTGTGGGCCAACCTGGGCAGTATCCCCGTCAATTGCCTGTCTACCACAAAAAACAATATCATAATTACCTGTCTTCTCAATTGCACATTTAAGTGCATAGGATGTTGCCAGAGTATCTGCACCGGCAAACTTACGATCAGATACCAGAGCCACAAAATCAGCTCCCCGATATAAAGAATCTTTCAGCACCTGTACTGCTGAAGGGGGTCCCATTGTAATAACAGATACTGTAGATCCGGGATTCTCATCTTTTACCACTAAAGCAGCTTCAAGGGCATGAAGATCTTCAGGATTAAATATAGCAGGAAGTGCCGCTCTATTTACAGTTCCATCCTCCTTCATTGCATCTCCACCTACATTTTGCGTGTCAGGAACCTGTTTCACAAGGACAATTAGGTTTAGTCCCATTTTTTCCTCCTTTGGTTGCATAGCCGAGCAGGGACGAAGTCCCGACCAGGCTTTGGTTGCATAGCCGAGCAGGGACGAAGTCCCGACCAGGCTTTGGTTGCATTGAATTATATCCTTAACTTATAATAACATAAAATATGCCATCTTATTTATTCGGTTACCGACCGATAAATTAAATTAAAAGTTAATCTATCACACTACAGTTATTCTGGCAAATGATTATACAGAATTTAAGTAATGTTTGCAGAAAAAATGATTTAAGCTATTGCAAACCATATATTTTTTTACTACTCTATCTGGTATAATGAATAGTTTAAAGGTAATAGAAATAAGTGACTGATAATAAAAAATGGATAAAGGTTAGAAATTCTAATTTAAAATACTACGAAGAAGTGGAATTATACTACAAAAGTCCGGCAGGGAATATAGTACTCTATAAACCTGACGGTATGAAGTTTGATGATAAGAATCTGAATAAAAGGTATATTGATGATCTTTATATCCAGCCCCAGGACAAAATTAAGTGTCTGCGTGCGGCTCAAAAGGGCTTTAGTGAAGGACTTCTTACAAATATTACTAAACACGATACGGAAACAGTAAAAAAAGAACTGATTAATCTTGTAGATGAAACACTTTCCCAGCCCAGAAGTGGTGGTCTGGAGACAGCCCCGGATCTGATTGACAGTATTATCAGCGGATATTCATCCCAGCCGGATGTTGTAAAAAGCCTTGCCCGTATTTCATTTACCGATTATACAACAACAATTCATTCTATAAATGTAATGGCTTTAACCGTTGGTTATTGCTTCTATAATCATGTACCTGAAAAAGAAACCAGACAGTTTGGTCTGGCAGCTCTGCTCCATGATCTGGGGAAAACAGAAATCCCCGGAAAAATTCTTACTGCCAACAGGGGTCTGAGTGATACAGAATTTAAACAAATGAAAAAACATCCCAAAATAGGCTTTGATATTCTACGATATACCGGGATAGATATGAAAACGGCAACCGAAGGAGCCCTGGAGCATCATGAAAAGCTTGACGGGAGCGGGTATCCGCAAGGGAAAACTAAAATATCAGAATGCGGAATGCTTTTGGGAATAATTGACTGCTATGAAGCAATAACCAATGACGACCGTCCATACAGATCTGCAATGCAGCCTATGGCGGCTCTGCAAATTCTTAAAGGTGATGTTGATGCCGGTAAATACGATAAAAAAATATTTGAAAGTTTTGCCTATAGCCTTACAGACTTCAACCGCAGTGGTAAATACAAGGATTTTTTCTAGATTAAATTAGAAATCCATAACCATCAAATCCCCGGATCCTCATTTTTTTGCAATTATAATTTGTTAAGCATACAGGATATGCTGTATAATATACACATGGAAATAAAAAAACTCTTTAAAATTGTATTATTACTATTAGTGTTATTACCCCTCCAGGCATTCGCAGCAAACAGTACAAATAATACAATAGAAATTCTTAAACCAACAATCTATCCGGATACTTCAGCAAATCAAAAACTGGTCAAAGATCTTATTGAGGGTGCATCCATACTTACAACAAGAATCTACTCTGATTATCTGAAAATCTCCAATTCATCTTCACAAAGCGGAAGAAGCGCAGACTACAGCCTTGCAATAAATTATGTATATGATCCGGGAGGATCGGTACTGCAGCTTTCACTTAAAAATAAAAAAACCAATGATGATACAGCTTTTAATATAATGGGAAATATTAAAAAAGATTCTTCCCTTTTTATGGCCAGAGCAATCTTCTATCTGTGGGCCGGACAGAATAAATATCTGATAGATTATACCTCTTTACCCCCTGTTTATGTCGACAATTTAAATACAAACTATATTCAGCAGACAGTATTACCGGAAATGCCGGCAACCCTTATGCCAATGGATCTTGCAGTTAAACCCAATGGGAATCTTTTGGGAGCATTTTCAATGATCTGTGTTGAATTTGACAGTAAGTTCAGAATTCTGGGACAACCGGGCCGGTCATTATATGAAGCAGGATCTTATACAAGTGCAGCAGGAGTTGCAATAACACCGGGAGGAACAGTTTACCTTAAACCTTCTATGGGAAGGGATATATACCGTTTTTCTACAAATTCTGTCTCAGGGGAAAAGTGGCGGACAGGGATGGATCTTTACGGCCCCTATACAGCACTTAGTGATGGCAGTATTGTACTTATAGATATACAAAAAAAGAAAGCACTTAAAATATACAATCGAAAACGAACAGAACTTCCCCTTTTTACAAGTTCTTACTCTTATATTGCAGCAATAACAACAGGTCCGGAGGGAAATATATGGGTTTATGATTTAGCCGAACAGAGAATAAGAATTCATACCCCGGAAGGAGAAATACTGGATAGTATAATTCCGGTTATTGATACTTCCAGTGGGATGAGCCCTTCTTCGTTGTCAGTATATAAAGACGGGAGTTTTGTTATATTTTATTCCACAGGTGAATTACATAGATTTACACGAAAAGGAATACCTGTATGGGCTATCTCTGAATTTATAAGTCCTGAGGGATCAGAAAGCTTTCCACAAACAGCAAAAACAGCGGTAGACAGTACAAACGGCTTAATCTATATTGCAGATTTAATGGGACAAAGAATAATAAAACTACAGGATACTGCATATGTTACTGAAAATAGGATAGATGATTCTACTACTGAATCTCTAATAGGTCTGAATAATAAATACATTCAGTCAAAAAATATAAAGTTCATAGATTCCAAAGCGGATTTTTATGAAAAACTTGGTGCTCTGGAACTTGCAACTCAGACCTGGGAAGGAATTATTGATATAGATCCTAATTATGAACCGGCATACGAAAAATTGGATCAGGTCAAAGTAAAAATAATGTCTTTAAATGCAGAAGCTATTAAAGATAAGACAATTTTAGAACTGGAGATTTTTGGCCCTGAAA
>JALTGJ010000206.1 GCA_027077185.1 Spirochaetales bacterium
GTATCATAGGTAGCCTTTCCATTGACAACAAGATATTTCTGCATAATAGCAAACTCGGCGGTTTCAGGGTTTGCTTCAATTAGAACAAAAGGAATCCCTGCTTCTTTTAATGATGCACTCATAGAGCTTCCAATATCACCAAATCCGCAGACAATATAGTGATTACGCAGTTTGTTTATCTTTTTTCTCATTTTACCTGCTCCATAAATTGCTTTAAAGTTTCTTTCTACAAATTGTCTTGCCAGCTCTGTTGCAAGTATAGCAGCAGTACTAAGGCCCAGTATTATGAAGATTATTGTGAAAATCTGACCATTCGGAGAAAGAGGTTTTACTTCACTATATCCAATTGTAGTTATTGTAATTATAGTCATAAATAAGGCTTCAAGAATTGTCCAGTTTCCCTCTATGAAATAGAAACCAAGGGTACCGATAAGAAATACAAGAAGTATAATAAATATTCTGATTTTAGTACTCATATTCCTCTTGTGTGCCTTTTAGTAATATATCTTTTTAATATGCTATTGTATTAGCTGGAATAAGTCAAATAATTTTATCGCTTCATTTTTTTAAATCAGATAAATCTTTCAGAAGGTATTTATTTTCCGGGTCTTTTATTAGAGCCTGCTTTAATACCTGTTCCGCATCTGCAGTATTCTTTGAATTAAAAAGTTCTGCAAATTGATTATGTACTTCAAAACTCCAGTTATCGTGAGCTGTATTTGTTGAGTCTGCTATTCCTCTAAGTGTTTTTTCTTCCACTGGGAGGTTTTTTAGAAACTGCCAGGCATTCCACCATCCTGAGCTTTGTGCAATAGAAAGGGCTTTGTTTTGATGAAGTACAGTTATCCAGTTTTCCCAGACAGATCTTGAAATACTGGATGTTGAATATGCCTGCCGTACTAAAGGAATGCTTTGTTCATAACTGCCGTTTTTTACTATGTCAGATACCTGTTCCTGTGTAAGTATTCGTTGTAATTTTATTAAATTCTGTTCAGTTAATATTTTTGCAGAAGAGTTTAAAAAGGATTGAGCTGCCGGATAATTTTTATTTTTTGTAAATTCTATCAGCCGATTATAACTAAGATTAT
>JALTGJ010000207.1 GCA_027077185.1 Spirochaetales bacterium
TTTATAATAATTTCTTCACCTGTCAGCACCTTTTCTATTAAGGATGAAAAATGTGCCTTTGCTTCTGTTATTGTATTGATAACCATTCTACGCTCCGTGACCAGACCAGATCTGACCTTATATATAAAAAATATAATTTCCCCACTAAAAGATCAAGAGGGAGCTGCTATTTCTTTACCAGCTTCTTTAACTCTTCAACCTTTTTATCTAGAATTTTATGGTACGATTCACCAGCTCTGTTTACTGCAGGACTCCTGTTTATTTTATAAGGCTTCAGGATAACAGGATCAGGGTTTACCCTAATAAGACGCTCCCAGTCACTTCGTTTGTGTTTTGAGTCCATATATGAATAGTTTGGACTATATTGTTTTCCTGGAGTAGCGGAGCGTTTGCGGTTTAGCCGGTACTGCCCGGAAGAATACTGCCTGCTTTTTCTGGTACCGGTCTTTAGGTATGGAGATTCAAACTGTAAGCTGCTGTTATTAAACTGGCCTATCAGTTTTTTACGTACAGATTCATCACTTATAACTTTTTTTAATGCGAAAACATGTTTTCTTCTCACAGAATGAGGGAATTCACTTACAGCCCGGTTCATCATTTTTAGACCATCCGGATTATTTCCGTTCAAATATCGTGCAAGGCCATAATAAAATTTTCCAAAGGGACTCTGTGGTTTTAATTTGTGGGCAATTTTTAGAAACTTTTCCGCGAGTCTGTATTTTTGGACATAAATCTGAAAAATTCCCATTCGTTTATTTAGCTCATAACTTTTAGGATACTTATTAAGCCCCATCTTTAAAGCTGGAATAGCTGTTTTATGCTCCTTAAGACTATATTTTCTATAAGGAGAGTTATCCCGTACATAGTGATAAATAGCATAAAAGAGAATAATAGTTAAAAAATCACTGGAAAAAGCCAAAAATGGATGATTGTAATCCAGAAGAGAATTATATAAACCATGAAACATTGCTGCGAGCATAAGGGAAGGTATAATAAAATAACGATCACTTGTTTTCCTGCCATTGGCAGAACTGTATTTATAAGCACCCCATGCAAAGCCCCATATTGCCCCATAGGTCATATGCCCCACTATTGCAATAAAGGATCGTATAATAAGCAGGAGAAAGCCTCCTGACCAGGCATAAAGTATGTTTTCTACCAAAGCAAAACCAAGGGCTACAGATGCAGCCTGTATTACTGCATCCCTGGGTTCTTTTATTGATTTCATAATGGATGTAAGAACAATAAAAGTAATAAACTTGGACAACTCTTCCACAGGCCCTACAATTAGAATATTGGCCACTATAGGGTTCATCCCGTACCAGAGGCCTGTAAAATTATATAAAACCCCCTCCCAGAAAGGTTGAAAATACAGAGTCAGAGCAATAGATGGTATTCCACCGGAAATAATCAGCCAGAAAAGTTTTGAGGTATTCTTTTTATCACTGGTAAAAGCATCCAGATGATGCAGATACTTTCCCCAGGCAAGAAGAACAAGAGAATTAATTACTAGAATTAGTAATATAACAGCCATATTTCCTTAAACTGAACTTTTAAAGATTATAGAGCCGCTTTCGAAACTATAACTGACTACCCTGAAAATGTATTCCAAGCGGCTCAAAAGGCAGGAAATTTATTTCCAGCTTAATTTTTAGGTGGTTCCGGAACACCTTCTGTAATTCCAAACTCATAGCTGCCAATAAAGCTTAAATGGGAAACCAGGCCTACCTCTTTGTCCCACCGGAATATTCTGGCTGCAGGGGGCTCCAGTAATGGATCCACATCGTCCACATCATGAAACTCAAGGCCATAGCTGAAGGCAGAACTTGGTGTAACATATACAACTGTTCCATTCCATCTTAAAACAGAATCTCTATGGGTGTGGCCGCTTGCAATTGCCTCTATCTGAGGATTATTTTTAATTACTGCAGCAAATGCCTCTTTGTTGTGCATTCCCAGGTGGTCCGGGTAGGGCATTCCTGTATCAAATGGAGGATGATGCATAAAAATTAGGGTTGGCCTGTCAGGCTGTTCTCCTAGCTTTTTTTCTAACCATTCTATTCTTTTTTCACACATAAGGCCGAAATGAGTTCCAGGTTCCAGGGTGTCCAGAGCAATTATTCTTATTGGCTTGTCCTCTATTGTATACTGAATAAACTCATCCCCTGTTGCAAGGTATGTATGCTCACTAAATACTTTAACCAGAGTTTTCCTTTGGTCGTGGTTTCCTGTTACTATATAATAGGGGAAATTAAGTCTGTCCAGCTGAGATTTGACCCTAATATAGTCTTCTTCTTTTCCATGATTTGCAAGATCTCCGGATATTACAGCCATGTCCAGAGGGGGATCTATGGAATTTAAATTATCCACTGCTTTTACAAGTTGATCGAATAGATCCACTTCACCCGAAGGGAATGGAATTTTTCTGCCTACGTGCAAATCTGTTATCTGTCCAATGGTAAAATATTTATTATTATTTTTCATAGACCATAGAATGATACTGGTTTCAAATATTGTCAATAAGATTTTTAAGGTTTTTTCTATTTCAAAGAATCAGCCTTAAACCTTACAACCCAGTTCTGCACTTCTGCAACTTTCATTTTAAGTTTTTCACCTGTTGCTCTTATTTTAACTTCCACCATTCCTTCTGCAAGGGATTTTGAACCTATAATAATCTGCAGGGGATAACCTATTAAATCTGCATCGTTAAACTTAAAACCCGGACGCTCATTTCTGTCATCTATTGCCGCATCAATTCCTGCTTCAAGAAACCACTTGTAAAGAGAGTTACCCACATTTACTACATCCTCATCTTTAAGCTGAAGGGGCATAACCAGTATTTCGTAAGGTGCTATTGCCATTGGCCAGATAATTCCTGCTTCATCATGGTTCTGTTCTATTGCAGCTGCCAGAGTTCTTCCAACACCTATTCCATAACATCCCATTTCTGCTGGAACTTCTTTTCCATTTCTGTCCAGAAAATTGCAGGACATGGATTTACTGTACTTCGTTCCAAGATAAAACACCTGGCCTACTTCTATTCCCCTGTGAGCTTCAAGTTTTCCTTCTTCACATGCAGGACAGGGTTCTCCTTCGGATGCATGGATAAAATCTCCCAGAATATCAGCTTTAAAATCCCTGTTCAGGTTTACACCTTTTAAATGGAAATCAGTTTTATTTGCACCGCAAACCATATTTACAATACCCTGTATTCCAAAATCAGCGGCAATTCTAACCTTCTTTTTAAGGCCTACCGGACCTGCAAAACCCGTTACAGCTCCGGTTATTTCTTCTACAGTTTTATCGTCTGCAAGCTGGACAATATTTGCAGTAAAAGCCGCCTGTATTTTTGCCTCATTTACCTCTTTATTTCCCTGAACAAGTATTAGGACAGCTTCTTCATCTATCATGTAAACCATAGATTTTATCAGCTCCTCCGGTTTTTTCCCCAGGAAAGAGCTAACTTCTTCTATACTTTTTTGATTGGGAGTATGAACTTCCTCTATGTCCAGGAATAAAGAACTATCCTGCTTATAACTTTTTTCTTTTACCTTTGCTTTTTCCTCATTTGCAGCATAATCACAATGGCTGCAGCTGAGTATTCCATCTTCTCCGGATTCTGCCAATACCTGGAACTCATGGCTTTTGTCTCCACCAATAGCTCCCGTTG
>JALTGJ010000208.1 GCA_027077185.1 Spirochaetales bacterium
TATTAAATCCCAGGAAGATATTCTAAAAAAACTTAATATAATGGAGTCTACAAATAAACTTATAAATATTGGCCATGATGTAGCTTATCCGCCATGGGTTTACATTAACAATGGAAAATCTTCGGGTATAAGTATCGATATTATGAAAATAATTAATGAAGCACTGGACTTAAATGTATATTTTCAACCAGACCAGTTTGCAAATATTGCAGATGGTCTGATGAGCCGTAAAATAGATATTATTCTTAATGTCGGCTGGCCAAATGATTTTCTTGCAAGTAAGCCAATAATTGTTACCAGGCCGTACTCTGTTTTTAAACCAGTTATTTTTATTCATAAAGAGTTAAGGGAAGGTGATGATCTTTTACCACTGGACTACATTTCAAACAAAAAAATTGCTGTTCAGGAGGGGTCATACGAATTTGAAGAAGTTAAAAAATATGGTTGTGAAATAGTTCCGGTCATCAATATTATAGAGGCCTTAAGTAAACTTATATGGAAACAGGTAGACGGAATTGTAACTGATAAACAGGTTGGGACCTATTTATCCCATAAGTTTTTTCAGGACGAGATTATTCCAGTAACTGCACCATACAAAGAACTGGATGTAGTTATGGTTCTTCATGAGAGTAATACTGATCTTCGAGACAAAATAAATTCAGCTCTTGAAATGGATAGTATAAAGCAGAAGATAGCTGCTGTGCTTGGATAGTATTAATATATCTGTATAAAAAAATCCTGCTTTTCAGCAGGATTTTTTGTTTATTTCGCTTGTTTTCTATAGCCCTCCAAAAGCTCCTGGGAAGTAACCAGTGTCTTTGGAACCAACAGCCTGGATAGTTTGACTTGTAAGATCCATAGTAGAACCAGCACTTGGAAAATTTACACCTGATGGCGATACATATGTAACAATCCATATTCCATCCTGCTTTAATATTTGATCTAAAACTGCACTATCAGTTATTTCAGTTTTATTAGAGGTAACTGTATTACTTGCGACATCAATCGGTGATGCAGGAGATCCAATCATAGAAATCCAACCATAATTATTTGTAGTTATAGGATCCTGATCTTTATATGTTGCAG
>JALTGJ010000209.1 GCA_027077185.1 Spirochaetales bacterium
GTCCAGAAGAAGAAGAAAAGGACGAAAGAAACTATCAGTTGCTGATGAGAAAAAACCTTACTAAAATTGAACGACTAAGGTCACAATCCGAGATCAGCAGAGTATTTAAATCATCTTCCAGGGTTTCTTGCCGGGGTTTAAAGATGGTTTATCGAAAAAATGAATTGGAATGGAACAGGATAGCAGTTACCCTGGTTCGAAAGTATGGTAATTCTGTTCAGCGTAACAGAGCAAAACGGATATTACGTGAAATATACAGAAGCTTAAAAAATAATTTAAAACCCGGATATGATATTGTAATAGTAATTTATCCAGGTGACTACGATTACTCGATACGATTGAGTCAGGTAAAATATTTACTTTCAAAGGCAGATATTTTTCTGTAATCCATTTACCATTCCAAAAAAATAAAATCGGGACACGGATATTCCGTAAACCTGTTTTATTTCAATGGGAGTAAAAAATGGACAAAAATACACTTATTGCAGTTATCTTATCTGTAATTGTAATAACAGGTGGTTTCATGCTTCAGGGGGTATTGTTTCCTCCCGAGCCGAAGCCCGTTATACAGGAAACCCAGCAGATTATTCCTGAAACGTCAAACCAGACAGAAACAAATCAGCAGACAGATGTAAGCAGTAATACAAACACTGCTGCAAATGGAAGTTCAGGCCAGGGCAGTGGATTGGTACCCTGGGAAAATGATGGACAGAAGCCTCTTGAGAAAGAGATAGTACTGGAAACAGATTTGCTTAGCGTTACCTTTTCTACTAAAGGCGGTACTGTAAGTTCTTTAAAATTAAAAGATCATCTGGATAATAATGAGCCTCTGGAGATGATCCAGAACAGGGAATCAGGTAAAAATGCTTTTAATATTTACTTTGGCTCCTCTGATGCACCCGCAGTGGATGAACTTTTCTTTTATAAAAAAATTGATAGATATACCTATGAGTTTTACAGGAACTTTAAATTAAATAAAAATGATAATTCATATTTTACCCTTAAAAAAACTTATGTTTTTAAGCCTGATGACTATATGTTTGAATTGCATATTTCTTTTGAAAACAGTGAAAATGAATATCTTCCACTAAATTTTAACGGCTATTCCTATACATTGGGATTCGGTCCTCAAATTGGACCATGGGCAGAAAAAATAGGCGGCAGATATGAGTATAGAAAGTATTTTACCTATGAAAATGGAAAACGTAAAAACAATAAACTGAAAAATAAAACTTACAGTGTTGAAGGTAATGTATCATGGGCTGCTATTGCAGGAAAATATTTTGCCTTAATAGCAATACCGGACTCTACACAGTATAAAATTACATTTTCAGATAGTCCTGTTGCAGGTATTCCGGATGCTTCCCAGCTTTACCTTTCCAGGCCGGTAATAAAAAGTTCTAAAAATGAGGATGTATATAGATTTTTTGCAGGGCCTAAGCTTAACAGTGTTCTTGGTAAATATAATAGTGCAGATAAAAACAGTTTTGGAGTACAGGATCTTAATCTGGATGAAGTTATTGATACAAGCTCCTGGCTTGGGTGGCTTGAATTTTTGCTGAAAAAATTGCTTTTGTTCTCCTACAGCCTTATTCCAAATTGGGGTGTTGCAATTATAATAATGACACTTATTGTTAAAATTGTTCTTTTTCCCTTTACCCATAAGAGTTATGAGTCCACCAGCAGGATGCAGGCTTTGACTCCAAAAATAAATGAACTGAAAGAGAAGTTTAAAGATAATCCTACAAAGATGAATGCAGAAATGGCAGATTTGTATAAACGTGAGAAGGTTAATCCCATGGGGGGATGTCTTCCTATGCTGCTGCAGATGCCTATATTTATTGCACTATACGGTCTTTTAACAAAGCAGTTTGATTTGAGAGGTGCTATGTTTATTCCAGGGTGGATAACAGACCTTTCAAGCCCTGAATCAATATTCTATTTTGGGAATTATTTTACACTGCCAATACTTGGATGGACAGATATAAGGCTGCTGCCGATTTTATTTACACTAACTATGATGTTATCCAATAAACTGATGCAGACTCCAGGTGCTGATGCAGCCGGCGGAGACAGTATGAAGATGATGACAAAACTTATGCCGTTACTATTTTTCTTTATGATGTACAATGCTCCGTCAGGATTACTTCTTTACTGGACTGTTACAAACTTTTTTACAATGCTTCAGCAGAAATATATCAGTTACAGAAGAAAGAGAGCATCAGCAGGTTGATTTTTATCATAACAGGAGATTTTAATGATAAGAGAATTTGAAGGAAGAACAGAACAGGAAGCAATTGAGAATGCAGCAGATGCCCTTAATATTAACAGGGAGGAATTTGATGTTGAAATACTTGATGTTTCTAAAAAAAGCCTGTTCCGTAAGGGAAATGTAAAAATTAAGGTATATATAGAGAGTGATGAGGAGGATGAAGATCCTGCTGCATCTTCTGAGTTTGAAAAACAAGCTATTGTGTATCTTGAAAAACTTATTGCGTTAATGGGTTATCCTGGAAAAGTTGAGGTTAGTTACAGAGAAGAAAAAAAACTTGGACTTTCCATAGTATCAGACCATTCGGGTATTCTAATAGGAAAGAAGGGCAAAAATCTTGATGCCATTCAGCTTATATTAAATGTATATGCCGGTCAGCTGGAAAGTTCCAAACGTGTAATTGTAGATGCGGAAAACTACAGAAACCGTCATGAGGAAAATATTATCCGCCAGGCAACCAGAACTGCTGATCATGTTATTAAAACAAAGCGCTCAAAGGTGCTGGAACCAATGAATCCCTTTGAAAGAAGACTTGTTCATACAGCCCTGAACGAAATTGTTGATGTTGAAACAAAGAGTGAAGGTGAAGGTCTGTTTAGACAGGTTAGAATTATTTACAAGGGTTCTGCACGATAACAAATGTGTTATTGTAAATGAAATGCCTGTAGGGACAGCCTGGTCGGAAGCAAGCTTCCTGCGCGACTATGCAACCTTAGCCACCCAGGGTTTGCAAAGCAAATCCAGGGTGACTGCCCCTACAGGCTTATTTTTTATTCCTTTTTACTGATATTAAAAAAAACAATCCTGTAATTATTAACCAGATTAATAACTGTAAATATATGAATATATTATTATTGTATAAACTAAAAAGAAGAGCTGAACCCGAACTGAGTAACGTTGCAAGAGATACAAGTACTATAATTGGTTTTTCTGATAGATTTAGGGCAAGTAGTTTATGATGCAGGTGATCCATATCCGGTGATTGAAATGGAACTCCTCTTATTTTTCTACGAATAATTGCTGCAAAAGTATCTAGTATTGGTATTATTAAAAAAGATATTCCAAGAATTAGAGCGTATGAAGAATATTCATTAATAAAAGAAAACAGGGGCATACTTGCAAGAATAAATCCAATAAATAAGCTGCCTGAATCTCCCATAAATATTTTTGCAGGAGGAAAATTATATAGTAAAAATCCAAAAATTGATCCAAAAAGAATAAAAAGTATTAGTGCCTGTTCATAATTTCCTAAAATTAGCGAAGTAATTCCCATTAAAAGAGAAATTAATGCTGTAATACTTCCGGAAAAACCATCCATTCCATCAATAAGGTTTATTGCATTTGTTACTCCAATAATCCATATAAGTGTCAAAATTTGACCGACAAATAAAC
>JALTGJ010000210.1 GCA_027077185.1 Spirochaetales bacterium
CTACGATAGAGAAATTGCTGTTTTGGTTAGAAAATATCTGAGTACTGATGAGGATTATAAACGACTACTGGATGCAGGGTTACCTCCGACTCTTAAGGCTCTTCCCAATAAAGAGTGGGGTAGTTCTGAATTGATTTCTACAGAATTAGTAGAAAAATGGTTAAAGAGGTTAAAAAAAATAACTTATAACCTCCTGTAAAATACTAATCTGCAATATAATGCAGTACACAGGCTTATGCTATGTATCCCCCTTTTAGAATTGGGGGGGCTATATTGCGCAGTGTATTATTCATATATTAGATAAGAACTGCTATTATAATCAAAAATGTGAGACAGCGCAAATAGCTTGTACACGAGGAGGATTGATCGACAGTGAATAGATTAGTTATAGCTGTGACAGCTCTGCTGTTGGTTTTTCCCTGTTTTCTGTCTGCAGGAGGCAGGGAGGAAGAATCTGGTAAAAATGATCCTGTTGTTTTGGAATTTTGGACTCATGAGGATCCCAACCGGGATGCTTTGGAAAATAGATATATAGAAGAGTTTATAACTGCCCATCCAAAGGTGGTAATAAACAGAGTTACATACTCGTCAAAAAAAATATTTGAGCTTGTATTAACTGCTTTTGCTGCTAATGCAGGGCCGGATATTTTTAATATGCAGATTGAACAGGCATACTCCTATATTATCAATGGTAGAGTTGCTCCTGTGGATTATTTATCTGCCGGGTATGCAGATGCAGGGGATATGATTGGACAGTATATGGATGGTTCTCTCGATTCTGTTATTGTTAACGGTGATATCTACGGGATACCTCTGGAGTTGAATAATTGGGCAATCTATCTAAATAAGAGAATATTTGCTGATGCCGGGTTTAACGCCGAGAAGGATTTTCCGCAGACATGGGAAGAGCTGGCTGATATTTCGGAAAAATTAACAATAAGGGATGGACAGATAATAACCCGACGGGGTTTTGATTTTAGATATCCCTATTATTTAATTTCAATGGTACCTATGGTCGAACAGTTGGGTGGAAAACTTATTAGTGATGATGGTAAAACTGCTATTATTGGAGATAATGCCTGGATTAGTTTTCTCAGCTACATGCAGGAGTGGGGGGTAAATGGCCGAAACCTTGGATCTCCTACCTATAGAAATGCACGGGAACTGTTTAATATGGATAATAATGAGATTGGAATGTGCCTGTCAGGGCTCTATCAGGGGGCTCGTATTCGTAGTGAAAACAGAGAATTTTATGATAGTGGTGACTGGTTAGTTGTTCCCTTTCCTGTTTTTGAAAATGCAGTTAATGATACTGCCTGCTCATTCTATGGGCAGTATTATATGGTAAATGCTGATAATTCCGACAAAGATATCAAAACAGCCTGGGAATTTATAAGTTATATGATGAGCCATGAGGAAGAATATTTAAAAGAGGTAAATATAGTTCCTCCAACCAAAAAGCTGATGAAATCTGAAACATTTAAGAAAGTGCCGTATTCTAATGTTTTTATGAGTGAACTTACCAGAGCCCATGTTGTGTATACAGCTGAGAACGGTGCTAAAATGGAAGAGCTGATAAAAGAAGCCGTTGAATCAGTTATGTTATCCGGTATTTCTCCAGTTCAGGCATATGCGACTTTGAAAGTTAAAGCACAGGAATTACTGGATGATTACTAAAATTTTGAATCTTTCTGGTTAAGACCATTCAGATAATCCCTTGGGGATACACCGATATATTTGCGAAATGTTCGGCTAAAGTAACTCATATCCCGGAATCCAGTCTCCCGTGCTATTTCATTGATTCTTTTTTCGCGATCCTTCATAAGTTCCAGTGTTTTTTTTAATCTATGGAATCGTAAGTATTCGATAAATGAGTAGCTTGTTTTTATCCTGAAAAGCCTTGAGAGATAGCTCTCACTTATTCTTATATATTCTGCGGCATCCCTAAGTGAAATATCGGTGGAAAAATTGTTTTTTATATAATCAATAGCCTTACCCACATAGAAATCCTGCTTGTCTCCCTCTGGCGGCTGAGCGTATTCTTTAAAAGGGGAGTTTGGAATAACTGACTCATAATCAGCATTAATGACTTTTTGTTCAATTCTTTTTTTTAGCAGTTCTCTTGATATTCTATCAAGGGCAGCATAAAACTCCTCATCGTCAACTGGTTTAACTATGTAATCTTTTACTCCCAGGCGTATGGCTTGGTGGGCGTAGGAGAAATCACTGTGTCCTGTAAGTATAAGAGCTGCAGGGGGCTGAATTTTTTTAAGCATTTCTATCCCATCCTGTCCGGGCATTCTAATATCGGTTACAACAATGTCAGGTTTTAGGGTCCGTATTAGTTTTTCGCCTAATATTCCATTATCAGCTGAACCAATAACTTCGCAGAAAAATCTGTCCCATGGTGTTGTTAGAACAATCTCGTTTCGAATCAGCTCTTCATCTTCCACTATCAGAACTTTAAGCTTCATTGAATATTGTCTCCCTTTTGCTCATGTGTATTGTTACAGCTGAATAACTCTTTTTCCTTGAATATGTTAATCCTGCATTTTCTCCATAGTATAGTTTTAATCGCTGGTTGACATTATAAAGACCTATTCCTTTTTGTCCTTCCAGGGCATTCTGCCAGACTTCTTCACTTAGACCTAAACCATTATCTCTAATTATCAATCTGAGAGGATTCAACTGTCCTGTAATATGTATTGTTTTCTCGCCAGTGAGCTTTTCCAGACCATGGATGACTGAGTTCTCCACAATCGGCTGTAAGATAAGCCGTGGGATTACTATTTTCTTCAGTTCCTGGTTAACCTGTATTTTCCAATTAAAGTTGGGTCCATAACGAATTTTTTGAATTTGCAAATATCCTTCTACCAGTTTTAAACTTTCTTCAACTGTGGTAAATTCCTCTTTTGAATCAATGGAATTTCGAAGGAGTTTTCCAAGCTGGGTCACAATAGTTGTAATGTCCTCCACTCCGTGCAATTTGGAAATAGCTTTTACTGTATTTAGGGTGTTGTATAGAAAATGTGGGTTAATCTGGGATTGCAGAGCATGCAGTTCTGCTGTACGAAGGGCTTTTTCTCTCTTAACTCTTGCATCTATAAGGGATTGGATTTTTGATGCCATTTTATTAAACCCATGGAACAAAATTTCGAACTCATCTTCCTTGTAGTTTTCCACCTGGACAGATAAATCCCCTTTTTCCATTTTTTTCATAGCATCGACAAGAAGCAGTACAGGGCTGGTGATCTTTTTTGCCAGTACAAAAGCCAGTAATGATGAAAGTATTAAACCGGCAATTGAAATAATAAAGATAATTCTGGTGAGGAGCAGCAGATTTCTTGTTACGGTTCCATACCGGAGAGTTCCGGCAAGGGTCAGCTCTTCGGGATTTAATGGGGCGTATGCAATCAGGTTCCCGTTAGAGGTAAAAACTCCTGATTCTCCTATAGGAACCTGCCATCCCAGATCGGAGAAGTTGCCGTATATCCCCTCTCTGAAAAGACTTGTAAATTTATAGTTGATATTATCCAGGAGGTATATATCAGAGAAGAATCCTGCGTTTGTAATTTCCAGGGCTTTGCCAAGAGCTTCGGTATTTAGATCTGTTATAATGTAACCCTTCCTGTTTTCATCCAGTTTTAAAAGATGGAAAAGGGAGAGTGCCACTCTGTCCCCTCTGGGACTTACAAAGCTTTCAACGATTGGAAAAGTGTTCCTGTTTTTTTTAAGTTTTATATACGTAGTTAAAGATTGCTCGGAAGAGTTTGGGTTGTAGATAGCCGGGAGAACGTGGGTAGAGTAGATTCGGTCTCCTTTTTCAGTAAGCAGATGAACAGAAGCATCCTCGATTTTGCCGGAAATACCTTTGTAAAGAGTTTGATAGAGTAGAGAAAGTTCCTCCTTGTCGGGGGGTTTCGGAGCAAAGAGAGCATCTGTAATCAGATGGTTCCGGGATAAGCGAAGAGCAGCCTCCCTGTAACCGGTAACTATTGTATTTACATTATTCACCAGCAGCTCCATTCTCCCTTTTGACTGATTATTATAGGTATCTTCAATCATTCGGGTGGAAAAGAGAATTGTGAAAGTGCCCAGGAGAATTACCTGGATAAGTCCTGTCAGAAGCAGTGATAAAAATATTTGTATCATGAATCTACGGGGTATAATATTTTTAAACACGACTCTCTTGCTTCCTGTATAATATTTTACCATTTACAATAGTCAGTGATGTTTTGTATTGACTGTTGAAGCCGGTAATATCTGCATTAAAACCGGGAATCAGGAAGCCCTTTTTTTTATCAATCCCCAGAATTCGTGCAGGATTTGCTGTGGCAAACAGGATTGCATCTTCAAGAGTTATTCCCCAGGATACCAGGTTTTTGATACCCTTCAGCATGGTCAGAGATGACCCGGCGATCACATCATCTTTTTTCTTGATAAAAATATTGTTCTTTAAATATACTTCCTCTTTGTTGGCCATCATTGGGCCTTTTTTCTGCATTGTTGGTCCCAGTGCATCTGTAACAAGTACTATTTTATCAACTGGTTTGTCACGGTACAGTAGTTTTATTAGAGCAGGATGGACATGGTATCCATCTGCAATAATTTCGCAGGAAATTTCAGGATGAATGAGAATGGCACCTACACATCCCGGATCTCTGTGATGGAGCTTTCTCATAGCATTAAAAAAATGGGTGGAATGGAGAATTCCTGCCTGCATCCCTTCAAGCATATTTTCGTAGGTTGCATTTGTATGACCTGCAGCAAGTTTTATCCCTTTTTTGGTGCAGTAGATTGCCAGCTCTCTCATATTTTTTAATTCTGGTGCAACTGTCATAATGGAAATATTGCCCTCACTTATTTCTCCATATTCGTGCATCAACTCCATATTGACATTCTTAAGTGCTGATCGTTCCTGAGCTCCTATTTGATCCCTTGAAATGAAAGGTCCTTCAAGATGCAAACCTTCAATATGTGCACCCTCCTCTTTACCCATTGCCATGATTCCGGCTTTTATTGCTGACTTATGATATTTCTCTTTTTGGGTGTATATAGTCGGGCAAAATGTTGTTACGCCGTAAGGAATAAGCTGTTTTGAAATTTCAAGGTATGATTCCTCTGTCCCGTCAGAAGTCTCAAATCCTCCAAAGCCGTGTATATGTGTATCGATAAATCCGGCACAAAGGTAATTCCCTCCCATGTCTATATAGTGGGTATTTTCGGGAAGAATTATTTTATTGAATCGTTCTTTACCCACTACATCTTCAATAATACCATCCTTTACAATTAAAGCACCCTCGGGAATTGTCATGATTCCTGTGAAAATATTGGCATTTTTAATACAAATGGTATCTTTCATTTGTGTAATATTATGTGAAACCTGGTTACTTTTCAATTTTTTCCTCTATTTTATAGATTTTTTTATTTTACAGGCTTTTATTAGTATTTTCAGGTAAAAAGTACACATAGTCCAGACAATTGGCAGTTAAATATCAAAATTGTTATAGTTTTTGAAAAATTGACTTATATTGACCCGCTGATTTTTATTGTATAATAATCCTATTCTTGAACCAACAACAGACAGACCGGATATGTTTCTGAATTATTTACATTGTTTAACCCCGGTTCGTTGAACCGGAAAAAAATATTTTGGAGGAAAGTATGAAAAAACTTTTATTACTTTTAGTTCTTATAGTTTCTGCCGGTATGCTGTTTGCAGCTGGTGGTAAAGAAGCTGCTCCCCCTGCGGCAGATGAACCTATAGTTCTGGAATACTGGATGTGGGATCCTAATTTTGCAGAGCAGGAACAGGCAATGATTGACAGATATGAGGCGGAGCATCCCAATGTTACCATTAATCTCACTGCCCTCGATCCAAAGAGTTACTGGACTAAACTGGCAGCAATGGCAGCTTCAAAACAGATGCCGGATGTTTTTAATATGCATCCCAATTCAGTTGAAGATTTTGTAGATCAGGGAGCTCTTCTTGATCTTACGGATATGATCAAAAAAGATTTTAACAAAGATGATTATTTCTGGAGTGTAATGGATTCCAGCTTTGGTGTAAAAGGACGATACTATGGTGTTCCTTTTGCATGGGTTGGTTCAGTTATGTATTATAACAAGGATATGTTTGACAAGTACGGTGTAGCATATCCAACAGAAGGCTGGGACTGGGATGAGTTTCTTGAGAAATCAAAAGCTTTGACCAAAGATCTTGATGGAGATGGTAAGACTGATCAGTGGGGATATTCTGTCTTCTCAAGATATGCTGTTTATGATGGATGGCTTCTACAAAATGATGGTGATTATCTGAATAGAGAAAAATTAACTTTTGATCCTGATGCAAATGCAAAAGAAGCAATTCAGTTTGTATATGATCTTGCAAATAAATATAATGTGGCTCCTCATCCAAAAGACTACGACCTCGACAAAAAGAAAATTAAACTTATGTTTCAGCAGGAAAAATCAGCAATGATATCTGAAGGAAGCTGGAATATTAAATTTATGCGACAGGATATGAAAGCTGATTTTGACTGGGATATAGCTTATTTTCCAAGAGGACCTCACTGGAAAGAAGATACTATGCATGCCTGGGCCGATGGAATTTCAATTCCTGCAACATCAAAAAATCCTGAAGCAGCCTGGGACTTTATAAAATATATACTACAGAGACCTGCTGCAGATTATTACCCCGGTAAGGTTCCATTCTACAAAAAAGAAGCTCTTTCTCCTGAATGGGATGATTTTGCATCCAGAGGCCTCCCTCCTGAACATAAAACTCTTATTCTTAAGTATGGTGAAAATGCGAAACATTTCTATACTAAATACTGGAAATTCTGGAGAGGATATGCAAGTGCAGAAGGTTCTGGTTTAAGTGAATTTATCGATGCTTCACTTAACGGTGATATGACTCTGGATGAGTTCTATTCTGAAGCTGATAAACAGATGAATAAAATGCTCGATAAAGCTTATCGCTAGGAATTAGTGTAAGTTGATTAAAACTATGAGAGTCGGAGATTTTCTCCGACTCTGTCATCCCAATTAAGCTTTAAGGAATATTATATGAAGTATAAATGGTATGTACCTTATCTGTTTATTTTACTTGCTATGATAGGATTATTTGTTTTTCGTCTGGGCCCCTTATTTTTTGCAGGGGGAATGTCCTTTACTGACTGGAGCATGTTTGGCAGCCCCGGGTTTGTGGGTCTGGAAAACTATACCGAATTTTTAACCGATTCTACCTTCTGGAAAATTGTGGGGCATACGCTTCTTTTCAGCCTGATATTTGTTCCCTCAATTGCCTTCGGCTCTTTAATTCTTGCTGTCCTTTTAAACCAGGGTGTTAAGGGAACCACAGCTTTTCGTGCAATGTATTTTGCCCCTGTAATAACATCTACAGTTGCTGTTGGTATAGTTTGGCGGTGGATTTTTGGTGCGGATGTAGGAATGCTCAATTTTCTTCTCAGGACTATTGGCGTCGATTCACCACCATCCTGGTTATCGGACAGGCAGTTGTCTTTAATTGTTGTAGCTTTTGTCTTTGCCTGGAAGCGGCTTGGATATTATATGGTAATATATCTTGCAGGCTTGCAGGATATACCAAAAACACTGTATGAGGCGGCAAGAATAGATGGTGCTGGCACTTTCGCTATTTTTAAGAAAATAACTGTCCCATTAATAACTCCCACAATGTTTTTTATAACAATAATGGCACTGGTAGATTCGTTTAAGAACTTTGACATAATTTATACAATGACCAGAGGCGGCCCAGGAAGGGCATCTACAACAATGGCGTATTATATATATCAGCATGCCTTTGAGTTGTTCCAAATGGGAGCTGCATCGAGTATTTCCATGATGCTGCTTGTATTAGTGGGGGGAATTGCTGTGCTCAATTTTTATTACAAATCCCGTTGGGTTGAAACACAGGGATAGGAGAAAATATGAAAAACTACGGAAAAATTATTTTATACATAGTTTTAATCTTTATTGCAATTATTAATATTTTCCCCTTTTACTGGATGATAAATGTTTCATTGCAGCCACTTGAAGCTGTATATGCAGATCCACCGGAATTTATTGCCCATCATCCCACTCTGGATAATTATAAAGAGGTATTTACTAAGTATAATTTCTTGCGGTTTACGGCAAATAGTCTTTTTATTTCACTTGTCGCAGCTTTGGGGCAGCTTTTTACCTGCAGTCTCGCGGGGTTTGCTTTTGCAAGAATGAAATTCCCAGGGAAGGAGATCCTATTTGGTTTAATAATTGCAACGATAATGGTTCCCATTGAAGTTGTAATAATCCCTGAGTTTCTCCTTATGGCAAAGCTCGGGTGGATTAATACCTATCTGCCTATGATTGTTCCTTCATTCTTAATTGGAACTACAGGTGTTTTTTTAATGCGAAGTTTTTATGAAAATGTACCAAAGGAACTTGAAGAAGCTGCGGTTGTAGACGGGGCAAAACCTTTTGCAATATATTGGAGAATTTTCCTTCCAGTATCCAATGCTTCTTTATCAGCTCTTTTTATTATTTCATTTTTAATAAACTGGAATGCTTTTTTAAGACCTCTAATTTATTTAAATTCAAAAGAACTTTATACTCTCACTTTAGGACTTATAAGTTTTGTAGGAGAGTTTTCTGCACTTTGGAATTTCCTCCTTGCAGGTGCTGTTATTTCTGTAGTACCAATTTTTACAGTATATCTGTTAATGCAGAAGCAGTTTATTGAGGGAATAACATCAACTGGAGTTAAGGGCTAAAAATTATTATAGATTGGGGCTATAGTGTCCCAATCTGAAAATTAAGTTAACTCTGAACTATTTATTAGTAATGTTCCTGCATTTTGAACCACTTAGAATACCTGTTCAGGGTAATCGGCTAGTGATTGGAAGGCGGCTTTCCTATTATTTTATATTATACGGAGTTGAGTCCATATATACAGAATCTGAACATAAATCAATTCTGTTATTCCAGATTTTATCTGAGTCTATATTAATATCTCTATCCCAGGCTATATTTCCAAATTCATCAAGAAATACATTATTAAATTTTGATTTATCTTTTAAAACTTCAAATACTCCTGTTAATTTTTCTGACATGTCATAAGTTCTTATTTCTTTATTATCAAAAGTAATCGTTAAAGAGTAGTTATCATTTGGTGTAACTTTTATTATATTTTTTCTTCCTGAGTCTAAATATTTTTTTACCATTGAAGGTATTTTTGTATTCATCAATAATTCTCCTTATTTTAAGGGGGCTATTGGAAAAAGTTCCTGTTTATGCTGAGCAAGATACCATTCCTCGTTAAGTTCTTCCTGGTGAAGTGCTGTCCATCCTAAAAGCATTTTTAATTGTTTATTAGGGATAGAACCTGTTAGAAGTTCAATACTTTCTATAGTTATTGCACATTCGTATTCTCCATATTGAGCATGAAAATGTGGTGGAAGATGTTCTGAGTAATTAATATATATTCTAATACCTCTAAATCTACATATAATGGGCATTAATAAATCTCCATTGCTGAAAGTAATTTAAATATATCATAATATCTGCAATTTGTCTGTATTAACTATTGCTCATTATGATTATTGCACATCCTTAAATCACCTGATATAAGTATGTGCAATGGGTACATATAAAAAGAATATAAATTCTATTGATAGCAACCCCCATCTGATAATAGCCGGTCTTAAGGATTCTGTCCCTATTATGCTGGGATATTTCTCCGTTGCTATGGCCTTTGGCCTGCTGGTAAAAAGTGCCGGTCTGTACCTGAAGGATGGGGTTCTTTTTTCCACAGTTGTATTTGCAGGTGCCAGTCAGTTTATGGCTCTTAATATGCTCATAGGTGGTATAAGCCCTCTTAGTATTGTAGCCTCAACATTCCTTGTAAACTTTCGCCATTTTGTAATGAGTGCTTCTCTGGGCAGCAGATTATATAAACCAAAAAAATGGCAAATACCACTTATTGCCTTCGGTGTAACCGATGAAACTTTTTCTGTTGTAATGACAAAAAAAGGGAATATACCAGCTTTATATGTTTTGACAGTCAGTTTTTTTTCTTATATATCATGGGCTGCAGGTACGGCTTCAGGATATCTTTTAGGATCTGTTATACCGGATACTCTGGGAGACAGTCTGGGAATGGGGCTTTATGTACTGTTTATGGCGTTATTGGTTCCTGAGATAAAAAAACATTCAAAGGTATTATGGGTTGCTTTAAGTTCAGGTTTGTTAAATGTTATTCTTGGCTACATCCCTCATGTCGGTCGAAGCTGGTCTCTTGTTCTTGCTGTTATATTTTCTTCTATAATTTTTACTTTCCTGACACCAAAAAAACAGGAGAGTTCTGATGACTAATATACCAATGCTTGTTCTTCTAATGGCGGCAGTGACATTTATTCCCAGGCTGCTGCCTCTGCTTGTTTTGAAGGCCGATAAACTGCCCGGAAAATTTAAACAGTTTTTGTCATACATCCCTTATGCCGTTCTGGGTGCATTGATTATTCCTGCAGGATTTTCCGGAATACAGGGCAGTCACTGTATTTCTGCCCTTGTCCTTTCGGTTGCAGCATTTATTTCATGGTATAGGAAAAATGTTGTATTAACCTTTGTAGTCTCAGTACTTACCGCCTGGGGACTTCAGTTTATAAGATTTTAAATAAAAAAATTAAACGGAACTTTTACGGCACCTGTTTTACTCTATCCACAACCTTATCGACAGATGCCTAACCTCTAATCCTGTGCAAACCCCTGTTGACATTTTACGGGATCAATAAA
>JALTGJ010000211.1 GCA_027077185.1 Spirochaetales bacterium
CTTCAAAGCATTTTGCAGGGTTGGGCCCTCTGGGGGAAAAACTAAAACTTATTTACAGACAGATAAACAGTCTTAATATCCGTAAAACTATGAAGATAAGCGCATTGTCAAATTTGAATGAGTTTCTACTTAACAATATTTCTCTGCCACTGGTTGTGACAGATGTGCTTGGTACAATACTGTATTCAAATACTGCCTTTGCAGATAAACTTAAAACTACCAGGGGGGATTTAAAATCCAGAAAGATTGATAAAGTTTTTACAGATTTAAATATTCCCGTATTAATGCTTGAACTTTCCAGACAGCACATACCTATAGAAACTAACAGCAATAATACCAGTATTACCTGTTATCCTGTTCATAATGTATCTGCAGAAATGAACTATGCTATATTTGTGCCCGAGAAGAAGGCCGCATACAGCAGTTTGCATAAAGCTGGTAATGATGTTGTAAAAAAAAGCAATTCACTTGCCCATCGGTTAAGCAGAATGATGGCAAAAAGAAAATAAGTACTTTTATACTTTGTTTAATCCCATTTATTTCGAAATTTTGCCATTGCTTTCTTTTGAATAACCACCTATCATGATGTCAGTTATGAACCGACAAATAGTGTTTGTTGTTGACATAACCAAAAGAGGATTAAATGAATACATATCATATTGAACCCCATTCATTCCAAATTCCGGTTATGGGGACTGGATTTTCTGTAGATACGCCCCTTAAAGTTGCAAAATTCGGCATTTCATCGGTAATATCACTGGTAGATGATGCACTAATAGAGCAGATGCGTAAATACCATTCAGAAAAAAATAATATTTCTTATACAGCAATTGTGAAAGGTGAAAAAGACTGGAGGGCAAAACGGATTACCTCTTATCTGGATCTTATCGATACTTTAATAGATAAGCAGATAGTTGAAATGAAGACGAGCACCTTTGATGAGGGGAGCTCGATTGTTAAGTATTTTGAAATGCTTCCTGATGGTTTATTGAAACAGGAATATAGAAGAATGAAAAACCTTTCCGATGGAGAGGAAAAGAAGGTATTGCAGGATTATCTTAAATCCCGGATATTAAAAG
>JALTGJ010000212.1 GCA_027077185.1 Spirochaetales bacterium
AGGACATCCATTCCTTTCCCACATTTTTTTTGAGGAAATTGCAAAACTCGAAGAGTTTTACTATTTCCTGCATTTTGAGCCGCTTAGAATACCTTTTCAGAATAATCTGTTATTGTTTTGAAAGCAACTCTTTAATTATATTATAATTTTAACCCTAACAATTCAGAATTATTAGCGGCCTAAAAAAAAAATTCTTGTGCAATTCCCTATTCCGTATTACAATAAATAAAATAAATTCATAGTGAGGTGTTCATGAAAAGAATTTTATTAGTAGTTTTAGTATTAGTATTTATTTCAATTGTTCCACTATTCAGTCTTAGTGCAACTGATCTAAGCTTTGCCTATGGTAAATGGGCAGTGGTAGGTGACAGATTGTATCAAAATGACTTAAAAGCTGGAATGGCAAGGGTAGATATTCCAGCACCCCAGGCAGGAATAATGGTATATAAGTTCAATGTCCGATACGAAGCAGGTGGGACGGAAGATATGCATGCCGGTTTTGGAATCCATCTTTTTGTTGATAAGCCAGCTCCTGGTAAAGCATGGGGTAACGGAAATTCGTATCTTCTTTGGCTTAATTATGATGATAACGCAAAGGGTATTACAAAAGGTTTAAGTGCTCAGATATATAAAAGTACAGGAAACAGCAAGATGGAACTTCTGGCAGATATTGATTTAAACCAGTATGTATACCTTCTGACCGAGGATGTTATGAATATAATTATCCCGGTAAAAATAGTTGTTAACGGCTTTAATGGTGATGTAAAAATTTACGATCCTACAGATTCTTCCTATGTATATAAGTTTAATCTGGGAAATACTGCTCCATTAACTGGAAATTTTATTAGTTTAAGAACAAACAGTCTGGGAATGAGTTTCGGAATGTAAATAGTCATGATATTTGTTGTAGGGAACGGTTTTAAACCGCTCCCTACAACAAAATAATCATACGACAGAGACCTTATCCAAATTTTTTCGGTTCAGTTGTTTCTTTTTAGCAGCAAATTTTAAGTAAGGAATTATTATATCGTTTCGGGGTGATTCTGTTCCATCATAGGTAATTGATAGTACGGGAACCCCAGTCAGACTTTCTATCTCTTTACTCATTGCTTCTGTGACAAGTGAGGGGCAGCAAAAGGCAGGATTTGTCTGAATAAACAGAGACACGTCCGGATGATCCTTCATAATACGAAATATTTTTAATATATTCTCATAACTTTCGCCTTCCTGCTCAATTCGAATATTAAACTGTGAAAGCTCTTTTTCTGCCATAGGGTTTTTGGAACTAATTTGTTTACCAATATATTTTCCAAGATACCCATGAAAGCGTAATTCCAATAACTCCATTGCTGTTAGTAAAGATTTAAACAATACCACCTCAGATAACTTTAACTCCCTGGTCCATCGTTTAAATAATGCACCGCTTATTATTTTGGCATAGTCATTATAAGGCGTAATTATTACCTCACCACCAGCAGCCTCTATACTCTTTATTAGTTCCTGATTCATTACTTCATTATCCCGGACATACAGATCACCAAAAATAGCAACCTTTGGTTTATCTGTTTTTTTATATTTGATTTTATCCAGTTTATCAATTACTTTCTTAACAGCATCTGTAAAGCTTAATGTTCCAAGAAAGGCCTGTTCAAAAATACCTCTGGATTCAAGGATAACTCTATCCGTTTCTCCTTTATTAATTTCATATGGTCTTATCATGCATCCTATTTTTTTTAGATTCCCACCAAACATATAAGCAAAGTAAGTCTTAATAGATACGATGGGACTAATTTCAACCATGGTTAATTCACCGGTATATACTCCAGCCCGGGCCATATCAAGGCCCTCTTTCTCAATAAGACTTTTAATAAAAGCCGGATACATAGCAATATTACAAGCCCATCCCGATTTTATCATCCAGAGAACGGTATCTTCCGGTTTTAGATTATATTTTCTTATGTATTCTACATATTCATGGGCAACCGCATTTACAGGAATACACTGGCCCGTATTCATTTTCATACTTGAAGAAATAAGCTGTGCAGATTCTTCCAACACTCCGGCGTCAATTCCAACGTTCTTTAAATTTGCAGCTACCAGGGGAATTACCAGTGAATCCCAATTTGGAAGAAGGACAGTTTTTCCTTTTAAAGATTTTTCTATTTTGGGAAGTACCGGTAGTTTCCTAATATTATCGGTAACAGAATTTGCAGATTTGGAATGATTCCGGAAGGCCCTTACACCTGCTTCGATTCTTGTTTCGTAGCCGACATTTGAATCATGATCATCAATTTGCAGAATAAGATATGGCTTCTCATGCTCATCCATTATCCGCTTAAAATATTCTAAAGTAAACGAATCCGGTGAACACTTAAAAGAAGTAACAAAGACAGGATACAATCCCTCCGTATGGGCACAATAGTCTGCTGCGGCCAAAATAGCTGAGGGATATGCCCAGTGGAACTGATCCAGCAGCTTATCAACAGAGTCTGAAGGGTCAACTTTAGGAATAGAATCTGTAAATACTGTTTCTATCCCCAGGGATGCAAAAAAATCTGGAATATCTTTATTCATGGATTCAAGCAGGACTGTATAGGGTCTGCCTGTAAGAAGTACTTTAATTTCTCCTTTTTCTGGCGCAATATAAAGTTCCTTGAGTTTACTTTTAATATCTCTGTAATAAAGCAGTGCATCATCATACGCCTTTGATATATCAAGAAAGTTAAACCTGCCCCGAATATGCTGGTTAATTGCTTTAAGTAATTCATACTTGGTTTTTAACTGATTAGACCTGTGGTTAATAAGAGGCATCATGCTCTTTATCTCTTTACCTTCGTGTTCTATTTTTGATACAAGGGTAGAACTGAACTGAGTATAGTAGCAAAACTTTCTAAGTCTGGAATTATCTTTTTCATCCTTAAAATTTTCAATATAAACAGGAAGAAAAATTATATCTGCCTTATCGGCTAATCCATCAACATGTCCATAAAAAGCTGACATTGGTGCACAAAATTCCGCACCTGCAATTTTTTTCCCATTGGATATAACATTTTTCTGACTCTCACTGCTTATAGTTTCTATTCCAAGATTATGGAAAAATTTCTTCCATAGAGGAAGCTCCTCAAAAATTTGAAGACCTGCCG
Source organism: Spirochaetales bacterium (assembly GCA_027077185.1). Next base: position 3,144 of record JALTGJ010000212.1, read on the forward strand.
GAATACCAATAACAGGTAAATTAGTATTTGTAACATCCGGTAACTTAAAACCCTCCAGAGCTTTACGTCTGACTTTTAATAATGAAGGTACTTTTTCTTTTTTGACATATTTTTTTGTTTTATAATCTCTACCGCAAAGGAAACCATAGGCAACTTCCTCATCCTTAACGGATGCAACCCTAATTCTGCAATGATTAAGACATAGATTACAGGTTTCAGATCGAACAGGAATATTTTCTTTGTAAATTCCAAGGCCTTTAAAAATTGATTGCCCGCTCCGCTCCTCTGCAGCAGTTATTGCAGAACCCAGAGCTCCTGTAAGATGGCAGTACTTTGAAACATAAATAGGTTTTTTAAGTTTTTGCTCAAAAGCTGCAACCAGCGCCTTATTTTTAGCAGTTGCTCCCTGAAAAAACACCCTCTCTCCAATATTGCCTTCTGTCGCTACCTTTTGAAGATAATTTTCACGTACTGAATACAGCACTGCAGCCAGAATTTCATTTATCTGATAATTCTTATTCAAATAATGGTTTATATCTCTTTCCATAAAAACAGTGCACCGGTCACTGGCAAGGGGGGCTCTGGCACCTTCTGCCAGAGAAGCATAATCGGCAAGGGAAACACCAAGTTTAAGAGCCTGTTCCTCAATAAAACTTCCTGTACCTGCAGCACAAACAGTATTCATCTGGGAGAAGGTAACAACCCCTTTTCTCAGGGTTGTAAATTTAGCATCCTGTCCACCTATCTCAATAATAGTATCTATATCAGGATCGAGTTCTACAGCAGCTCTGGCATGAGCGGATATCTCATCCAAAATGGTATCCGCACCAAGTAGTTTCCCTATAAATTTTCTTCCGGATCCTGTAGTTCCAACAGCTATAAAACCAAAATTAATTTTTTTATCATCCATATAGGAACTGCAGGCTTTAAAAATTGACTGTACTGCAATAATAGGCCTCCCAGAAGTTCTGGTATAAAACCCAGCTATGGGCTCAAAATTGGAATCAATAATTATTGCTTTTGTAGATGTTGACCCAATATCAATACCCATACTAACTTCCAAAGAACTGTGTCCTGTAATATTTTGATAAATATCAACTTCTATATCAGAAATATTATCGCCAATGGAATAATTATAATGTTCCAAACCATCAAAATCAGGATAATTTGATAACTTCAATTCAAGAGGTTCATAAAAATATTCTTTTTTAATATTAGAAACTGAATGTATAGACTTATTGGAAAATGGGGTTAAACCTGATACTCCTTCCTCCAAAAGAAGCTGTACTGCCCCTATTGCACCAAACAGATGTGAATACTTATGAACTTCCAGCTTATGCCCAATTATCTTTTCAAGATGAAGTACTACAGACTTATTCTTTGCAACACCACCTGAAAAAACCATGGGGCTGTTATGACTGCTGCTGTCAATAAGTGTATCTGCAATATTATTTGCCAGTCCCAGACTTAATCCGTCACAAATTTCACCAAGGGAAAATCCTTCCTGCTGGGAATGAATAATATCGGTCTTTGCAAAGACTGAACACCTTGAGGCAATTTTGGGGATATCCCCTTTATTGGCAAGAGCATTTGAACTTAATTCCTCACTGCCTTTTAGATTTAACCTTTTAGCCTGCTGATCAAGAAAACCTCCTGTACCTGCAGCACAGGAAGTGTTGGATTTCATGTTTGTATAATTCCCATCTTCATCAAATTCTATCAGAGAAAATTTTTCACCTCCAACATTAAGAATTGATTTAAAATTATCATAATAAAATTTAACACCCTGAATTATTGAAATATTAGGGTCAAAGCTTTTTGCACCATCATAAATATCAGGGGCACTGGCAGTTTTGGCTACACCCACTACATGAGTAAAATCTAGTTTCTGCAAAATATTCTTCAGAACCAGAGCAGGTTTGCCCTGATGATACTCGTACCAGTCTTCAAGAACCTTACCGTTCAGATCCATAATTACCACAGATACCATTACTGAACCTGCATCGATTCCTATTATTGTGCTTTTTAAATCCATTTTTATTACCCTTCCTGTTATTTCAATATGTCCCACTTTATGGTAGAAACAGTCAAAAAAAATCCACTTGCCCTACAACTATCCAGTACAAAAACAATTATTGTCCCTCTCCATGGTAGAAAAGATACAAAAAAAATACTACTTTACTTTAACCCGGCCTTTTATATACAGTTCACCTGATTCAATTAATCTTACAAAAAGCTCTCCATATTCCAAACCTGCTTTTTTTATTCTAGAGATCATTGCCCAGGCAGTATCCTTGTTTACATCCAGAGCTTCTGCTAATTTCCGAACACTAATTTTTTTTTCATTCTGCTTAAAAATTTCAATAGCTGCAAACCATTTCTGAAGAGGTATTCGTGTATTATGAAAAAGAGTTTTAACGGTAACCGAAAAAGAAATATTACAGGCATTACAATGATACCGAAATTCCTTTTTCATAGGACTGACCCTGTGCGAATGACAATGGGGGCATACAGGTTTATTGCTCCATCTGACTTTCTCTATAAACCTTATACAGTCTTCCTTTGCGGGGAATTTACTATATATTTCTGTAATATGAGGTAAGTCCTTCATACTTTTAAGATATTGTAATCTTAAGTAAAATGTCAAGAGAGATCTACCGTAAAATGGGACAAACTAGTTGAAAGTCTAAAGCAGTTTGTTCCCTTTTTACTTACGGACATATAAAAATTTCAGGCCCCTTTATGCTTAGCTGTTACATATTTTTTAATATTGCATCAGCAGATTTACCTATATCACTTCCAGGATTCATTTTAACTGTAATTTTAAGTTTTTTTACAGCTTCGCTGTCTTTTCCAAGTCCCTTAAGGGCAGTGGCAGAAAGATAACTTACGGCCTGGGCTGTACCCGAAAAATCATCATTTCTTAAGTATTCATTAAATAAATCAAGTGCATCATTATAGGAAAGAGAAGCCAGTAGCAGACTGCCTTTTAAAACAACAAAATCCGGATAATATTCCGTATCATAATTACTTTCAACTTTATCAAGATGAGACAGAGCCTGTCCTGAAGCTCCTATCATGTAGTAACTGTATCCCAGGTAATAATTATATTCCGAAAGCTCTTCATCGAAAGCCACTTCAATTTCATCATTAAGAAGGTTTATTGCCCCGTTAAAATCACCTTTACCAATCATGGCCTTTGCTTCATCCACAATCATGCTGTCCTCAGAAAGCCATTCAACATCATCTGATTCAACTGCAGCACCCCGTACTCCCATAACAGCTGTCTGGACACCGGATCTTTTATTATCTCCGGAAAGGAATTTCTTAAAAACAGGATTATTATCCCATGAGGAAACAGTAGTTCTCTGAGAAAGAAGATCCCCAATTTTGTAAGTTCCAGGTTTCTTTAGAAGCAGAGTATCCCCTCCTGTATCAATCTCCACCATGGAATCAGGACCAATCTTAATGGTGCTGCTGCTGTCTATGGAATCACCAATGTACATTTCGTACCAGGTACCTCCATCATTTTCAAATACATCCCCCTCTGCATATACAAGGGTAAGATTTTCTGCAGAAGCCCACATTATAATTACAAATAACAAAATAACCATGAAAATATTTCTTTTCAAAATAAACCTCCAATCACCGGTAAGGCAACTTATTATTACTGTACCCCATTTCTAGAGAATAAACAATTTTCTATTACAGCTTTTTGCGCTGTGTCTCATTTTTATTTTCAATAACAGCTCTTCTCTAACACAGTGCAGTTGAGCTGGCGAAAAAAGCCAAAAACAATCTGAATTTGTATACATCGCACAACCCTCTATTAGAAAATATTCTTATTCCAGCTCAGACTGTTTAAATTCCTGGTATATTTCCTCTATTTTCTTTAAATGCTCTTTTGGTGCACTAATATGACCCCAGCCTTTCTGAGTCTGGAACAAATTTATAAAGGGAGATGTAGAATATGAGATCATTACATGAGGAATCTTCTCTTCAGTTAAAATACCATCCATAAAAGCGGCTTCAAAAGAAGTATCAATCTCTACAAGCCGCTTTTTTTTCTTTTTCTTCAAAATTGACTAGTACCGTTTATGGTGCAGGACATTATTTTCCAGTTTTCACCACTAAAAAAGTCTCCGGCATCTTTCATATTTAATACTATTGTTGCATTTGTAAAATCTTTAGAGTTAAAAATAGCAGTTACAGAATCGGACCCTTCTGTTATATCTGTAATCGAAAATAAATTAGAATTGGGATCCCATGTGCCCGTATTCCAATAAGTAGCATCCAAAGTATTATAACTTGCTGCATCAGGATGAATGTTATCAATAATATTTGTCCTACTGCCATTTAGATCGACTACGAAAAGACCTACTCTATCGGTCATAGTCGTGCCCACACCAAGAAGACTGCATGAGGACACTGCCAAAGCTGCAAATAGAATAATTAAACCAACTCTCAATTTTCTTTTCATTTTACCACTCCTATTATCGCTTTTGAACACTTTCTTTTAATTTATATCAACACAATAATTCATAATCTTTTTATCATTCCTACTTATACACATCTCAAGCATTAGAGATCCCTGGGGTTCATATATGGTACTATATGTATCTCAAAACTATCTAAAATTCTATTATAATTTGAAAGAAACTCTTTATAAACAGCATTTCCAGCATCCATAATATACTTACTCTTCATCTCCAGATAGAGTTTACCCATTATATATCTTCTAAAAGAAAGTGCGGAAAGAATATAGTACCGTATATTTAGATACATAGGTGCTTCCAGCAGTATTAAAGGCTGAATATTTTTTTTGAAAAATTTATCAGCTTCATCCTGTTTATTTGATTTTTTGAGTTTTTCCAATTCACTTTGAAAATCTATTTTTTTCTGAGCATTTGAAGTTCTATTTTCTTCAAGACTTTTAATATCAGCAACATAATTATTTAATTGCTTATTAAATCTAATCAAACCAGATAAAGGATCTGCAATCAGGGATTCATATTTTTCCTTATTCCAGGAGGCAAAGTCCATTTCACGCCCCAGAAGACTGAATTTTTCTCCGGGAGCTTCCCCCGGGCGAACCTCTACCCCTTCATCCTTCTTTAAATCTACAGTAGAACCTTCAGACTCTACAGAAACGAGACCGCTGGTAACAGCAATTAATGTTGACCCGTCTTCCCCTGCATAGACAGTAAGCTCCGTCCCCCGGATACCTGCAACCATACTTGGAGTAGCTATTCTAGGCTCTGCACCAAGAAGTTTTCCAAATTTAAAGGAAACAGACCCTACAGTAGTAGCCAAAACAGTTTTTCTGCCTGAATCGGTTTCAATTTCCCTAATTGTAAAAATTGATTCCGGCTTTACAGTAATCGAGCTGAGATCCTTCTGCTCCAACTCTGCATAGCTGTCCTCTCCGGTTACAACAGAATCCCCGGCCTTCAAACTATCCCCTGGGAATGCCTCAAAAGTATCCCCTGCTGACTTAATATCTACCCAGCCGTCTACAAACACCAACTCTGCATTCTGAGCAAAAACAGAAACAGAAAGAACTGATAAAAAAATTATTACTATGTATTTCATGACAATGGACCCGTAAAACCAAAAATAAATGGATATCGTCCCTTTCTGCCGGATAAAAGAAGTATAAAGTCCCCACCGGGTCCACTTACACGAACAATAACTGCTGTTGAAGGAACGTATTTATCAAAAAAAGTAGAAACCTCCATAGTATCTCCAAACAGAAGTCTGGATTTATCCGTTAAAGGTTCAACAGTAAAATATTCGGATCCATCCAGTTTAAAACCGGCTTTTGTAATCCTTGTCCAGAAAAAATTGGCATCTGTACTTCTGGCTACAATTTCACCGTCAATAAGCATTGGAATTGATGTCATCGCCGTCATTTTCTCTGTGTTTCCTGTATTATACAGGTCGATAAATCTCTCTATAGCCCTGTCATTGGGGACAGCCTTCATTGTTGTACATGAGGTCAGAACAATAAACATCAATACAGATACTGATGCAATTATTTTTTTCTTCATCCAATACTCCTTCCTTCTGCCTTCTAACAATTGTCCGAACCGGTTGCCGAGTGTTTTGCCCCGGCAAAATGTATCGAGGTAACCACTAGCTATTCAATACGTAGCTGAGTCTTTCTATTACTTTATCACGGTTTAAAGGTTTTACAATATAATTACTTGCACCAAGCATAAATGATTTTTTTACAAGGTCCTGTTTGCCCAATGCACTTACCATTACTACCTTTGCCTTATTGTCAAATTCAACAATTCTTTCCATTGCAGTAATACCATCCAGGCCGGGCATGGTAATATCCATTGTTACCAGATCTATTTCGTTTTTCATATCCTTATATTTATCAACTGCTTCTGCTCCATGAGCAGCAGTTGCAGCAATTTCAAACCCTTCAGAACTAAGAATTTTTGATAATTGTTTTTTTACAAATTTTGAATCATCAACAATTAAAACCCTGTAGGGAGTTCCATCTTTTTTTATACCGCATGAACCTTCAGTCTTAGAAAAATCTGTCTGCAATTAATTACTCCCTTCTATTTTTTAGTTATGCTAATAGTTTATAAAATTACAGACTATTAGCAAGGGCAAATTGGTATTATTTATAAAATAATTGAACTTTTTAAGCTGGACTACTTTTTTATTTTTAAAGTGTTAATATGTGTTACATTCATAATGGAGGCGTTCTTGAAACATAGTAATTACTACACTGCATTAGTACTGCTTATACTAATCACTCCAAAAATTAGTATTTTTTCTGAGCCAGTATCACCCATAAGTATAAAAACTCACCATAAGAAAAGTTTTTTTGAAGGTATAGATTTTTATCTGGGTACCGGTCTTGGCTACCTGAACGGTCAGTACCGCGAAATTGTTTATCCATCTGCAGGATGGGAAAACCCCTATCTTAGTGAATTACTATGGAACATTGATAACATATTTCTTATAAATCTGGATTTGGGTGCAGCTAAAGGACCATGGTCTCTTGATTTATCCCTGGCTACTGCAGTAACAAAGGGCACCGGAATAATGGAAGACTATGATTGGGGAGATTCCACAATTACAGATTGGACTAACTGGTCGACAAGTCAAATATTTTTGGATAAATCGTTTTTTCTCGATGTAACTTCAGGTTATAGATACACCATTAACCGGTACTTTACTATTCCGATTAAATTCGGCTACAAGCTGAATTACCTTGACTGGGAAGATAAATCTGGCAGGTATATCTACTATTGGGATTTTTACAATAATGCATATTTTAGTAATCCACCGAAATCTGGAGATTTTGGCGGTGTAAACGGCATTGACTACAAGGTAATACAAAATATTTTTTACGCTTCATCCGGTATTCTTTTTACACTGGGGAATATAACAACTGGATTAAATCTTTTCCTATCCCCATTTATTTATACATGGGATCTTGATCATCATATTCTCCGGAATCTTTACTTTCTTGACTCATTTACTGCTAAGTTCTGGTATAGGACTGAACTCACAGTAAAACTAAAAACAGGATTACAGGGAGGTTTCCTATTTACTG
>JALTGJ010000213.1 GCA_027077185.1 Spirochaetales bacterium
CTACTTAATTATACCTATGTTTATATTATTACTAGTCGCACCCCCTGCGGGTGCGTGGATTGAAACCCAGATTATCCCAATCTCTTGGAGACATTGGGTCGTCGCACCCCCTGCGGGTGCGTGGATTGAAACTCAATAGTGTGATCTTTCTTTCTAACCTGTTTTATGTCGCACCCCCTGCGGGTGCGTGGATTGAAACATATCCTGCTACTTTGCAAGTTAGCATCACTTAGTCGCACCCCCTGCGGGTGCGTGGATTGAAACAGGCTTTTATAGGCGCAAAAACAAGAAAGATTATGTCGCACCCCCTGCGGGTGCGTGGATTGAAACAATTTAGTCCATGTAACCCCTTCTTCAACTTTAGTCTCATCCCCCGTGGGTAAGTACACCAATACCTATTGCTCAAAAAATAGGAGAAATAATCGAGGAGAAAAATGACAAATGGCAAAAACAAAAAAAGAAATAGAAGAAGAAATTAGGAAATGGGAAAAAGAGAATATTCTTGAGGGAATAAATAGTGGAACTACTTTCGTCCTCGATTCTTGGGAATCAGAGCTCAAATTGATGGCTGAATGTATTAAACTCCTCGGGATAAAAAAAGACGAACTACATTTTAGGCAGTTTAATGCATACGTATTATACGGAGAAGATATTCTGTTAGTAAAAGAGGAGTTGCTAAAAGACAATGTTGAATCTGACAGGGTTACTTTACGAGATCCGGTGGAATTGGATAAATATTTAAGAACTTAACCGTGTATTATCCGGAAAAGAGTAGTTGACTGTAACATAGGCAGCTTGGGGTGGGACTTTCTGGTGAGGAGAAGAAACTGGTATATGGAGTAGAAATTATTGAGATGCTTTAGACAATACCTCAGGAACAGTTCATATTGATCATATACTTGAATACAATAGGGACCCAAACTATATGACAGAACTTCTTCTCTATAAATTAACAATAGAAGCGAAAAAACATGTAGAGGATATACATCTAAGCTTTTTGCGCTGTGTCACATTTTGAACTTTGATAACACCTCTTATCTAACACATAGCAGTAGAGTTGGCGAAAAAAGCCAAAAACATATCAATTCAATAGACATCGCAAAAGCCTCATCTCAGTAAAAGAGAGATTATTCGGCGTTTGGGTACTTCTCCCTCCCAGTATTATCGACTAATGGATCAAACTAATGTTACCAAGTCAATCAACAAAATGTTGAACCTTCTTCAGGTTTTAGGTTGTGAAATTGATGTAGTATTCAGAGATGGTGATACAAAATCAGAAAGAACTCTTGTATCTGTTTAATTGGAATCTTATAGATTAAAATAAAAACTTTCTCTTTATGGGAAGTCAAAATCATATTTTAATATACTGATTATGATACTAATAATATCCCGTAAACAAGTGCTAACCATGTTTGACTATATCACTCCTGACAACCTTTTCTCTATGGGGTATACTCTTATACTATGGAAATACTAATATTTATAATTTTTATAGTACTAATAGTTTTATTTATATCTATTTTAAAGTTAAAAAGCAATATCAAGTCTTTAAAAAAACGGTTTGATCAATTGGAGAAGGTTTTTTTAGATAAAAAAGAGGAGGATGTTGCTTCTGCAAAGGAACAGGCGTCTTATCCCGAGTCAAGCTCTGTAGCGGATGATTTAAAACCCCCCTTCACAGAGGACACACAATCCAGTTTACCTTTAAATATTCCGCAGGATAAACCTGTATTAAATATTCCACCTAAAAATAGAAAACAGGGCAAAAAGGCAGTAAATTTATTTAAAAAATTTGAACATGTATTTATAGAACGATGGATTGCAATAATTGCTGTACTTATTCTTGTTGCAGGAATCAGTTTTTTAGGGGTATGGGCCTCCACCAGAATATCCCCGGAATCCAGATTTGCACTAATAGTACTGGCAGCTGTATTTCTTGGTGGTTTATCCTGGTTTGCCGGAAAATATAAAAGCTTCCAGGCTCTATCCGTCTGGTTGAGAAGTTCTGCAGCAGCAGTTTTTCTGTTTGCGACTTTAGGAGCAGGGGGTATACCCGGAATCCAGTGGATTGAATCTCCAGTAATGGGACTAATAATGCTTAGTACGGGTATACTGGTAAACATTATTCTTGCTTTTAGCGGGAAAAAACAGATGTTTTCTTCCCTTCATATTGTACTTGGAATTGTATCTTTATCCATAGCTCCTCAATCTGTAATTACACTGCTTGTTGCAACAATTATTACCTTTGCCGGTATCGCTTTATCCTACAGAAAAAAATGGGATACCAACCATCTTATATCAATTCTTTTCTATTTTGGCTTTATGATTTTCTGGAGTTTTAATGTCGACTCTGGAAATAATTTATATAATATCTCTGCTTTGGCTGCTATTATTGCTATTGCACTTATAACATTATTTATTCATTATAGAAGAATCTATGCAGATTCAGCATTTGAGGTTATCCCTCTTCTTGTCCATCTAATAAATTGGCTTTTCCTTGCTGTAGGATTATTAAAGTATGCTCCGGATACTGATTATGCTTTTATACCATTATTCCTATCGGGGCTTTTACTGTTTTTTCTTGCCAGATATGCAAAAAAACTTAAAATTAACTGGTTATATGCAATAGATACATTAATATCACAGTTAATGATCCTTCTATCTGTAATTTCTCTAATTAAATTTGACCTTAGTACCATGCTAATTATTTTTCTGGTTCTTATAGAATCAATAGGTTTTCTGGTAATTATATGGAGAGAAAAAGAATACCTTGTTCATACAATTGCTTTCAGTATTTCCACTCTAACCAGCTTAGCTCTTTTGTTTACAGGATTTAGAGAATTTTCCGGAAGTAGCAGTACAGAATTATGGATCTATGCCGGAATATTTTCTGTTGCGGCCGGAGCAATATCTTTATACCTGTTATATATATCAGGAACAGATTTTAAAGAAGGCCTTAAAGGCGGACTATTTAAAAAAAAGACTCTTACACTTATGCATAGAATAAATCTTTTTATTCAGGGAGCATTTATTCCTGTCCTTCTTTTCCAAGTGTATATATTTATAATGATTATGGATAAAGGGTCAGATTACTTTGGTGCAGATACCATTGCTGTTCCTCTTTTTATTGCATTATTAGCTATAAAATATCGTTTTAAAAACCTTGGAATGCGTATAACTATAATTGCTTATATTGTATTGGTCTCCCTTATTTCTACCTTATATATAAATTTAGAACTGGATTTATCAGAATTGTCACTTTTACTTTATTATCTACCTGTATTACTTATGTCTCTTGCCATTATTGTTTATTCAATGAAAAAATATAAAGGGATTCATAAACGCTTACCAGGATTATATTTACTTACCATCCACTTAATTGTTCTCTCCTTCGCTCTGTTTGAAGATATTAGTGGATTACTGACCGGTGCTATCTGGCTGCTAATATCCCTTATATATCTTTTTGCTTCAAATGCAGATAAAATAGGGCAATTAACAGAATCTGTTTTAGTTAATCTAAAGAAAGGCCTGTTAAACAACGGATATTTAGTTTTATTTGCCTTTATCGGACGCTTTCTATTTTTTGATATCCATTCCCAGACAATTATTTTAGGGTCTGTAA
>JALTGJ010000214.1 GCA_027077185.1 Spirochaetales bacterium
ACACATTGCCGGTTCAAAGGGAAAAGGTTCTACAGCCATGTTTTTGGCCTCAGCATTAAATGCAGCCGGAGAAAAGACAGGAATGTATTCTTCACCTCATATTAGCGACTATAGAGAAAGAATTTCTATGGCAGGAGTTTTTTTTGACGAAACACTTTATATTAAAACTGCCTCTGAGATACAACAGGGAATAAAAACATTTATTCTGGATAATAAAACAGGAAGTAATGAACCCACAACATTTGAACTCTTAACACTAATGGCTTTTCTAATTTTTAAAAAATCACAATGTACATGGGCTGTTATTGAAACAGGAATTGGCGGACGACTGGATGCTACAAATGTAATTTCACCGGTCGCATCTGTAATTACACATATAGAAATGGAACATGCAGATATTCTAGGCGATAACATAGAAAAAATTGCTTCTGAAAAAGCTGGAATTATTAAACAATGTGTACCAGTTTTTTCAGGAAAACAATCTAAGACAGTAAAAGGAATTCTGCAGGAAAAATCAAAAGCAATGACTTCCAGTTTGATATTTCCCAATAAGAGTATTAGTAGTTTAAATTCAACTATTTCAAAAAATGGAACACAAGTTACTTTTACAGATAAGAATGATAAAAATGTTACATTTAATCTTACAACAATTGGTAATGTACAGGTAGAAAATGCCATTTTAGCCTGGACTGTTTTAATAAATCTTCTCCAACCGGATTCTAAAACAAAGTCCTTTCTAATTGAGGGAATTAACAAAGCAAAACTCCCGGGCCGGTTTGAGATTATTAATAAAAATAATATTACTTTTGTTTTTGATGGAGCCCATACACCGGTTTCTATTACCAGATTACTTGAAACATGGAATTTAATGTTCAATAAAAAAGGAATACTTATCTTTGGATCTGTTGCTGATAAAAATCCTTCAGAAATGGCAAAACTTCTATCCCCTCATTTTGATAAAATTATTATTTCAACACCCGGAACATTTAAGGAAAGTTATCCTGAAGAGATATATGAAATATTCAAAAAATACAGTACGAATGTCGATCTGATTAAGGATCCTGGTGAGGCTTACAGTGAAGCACTTAAACTTTCCGAAAGAGAAAAGCATGTATTAGTTACAGGATCTTTTTATATGGTATCGGAGATAAGAAAACTGGTTTTAAAATAAGAAATCAGATATTTTTTTATTCTTTCTGAAGCAGCAGAGCATTTTTCCCCATACTTAATATTAAGCAGGGGGAAAAATGAACTATGTAGATATTAAAAGTGATGAGTATCCAGTCCTTCTTAGACAGATAAATGATCCACCGCCAAAATTATACTTTAAAACAGAATGGAATCCGGAAATATTTACGAACTGTCTAAGTGTTGTCGGATCCAGAAAAATGACACGATATGGTGAAAATATTACAGATTCTGTTATATCTGCAATTGCCGGGGAAGGAATAACTATTATATCAGGATTTATGTATGGTATAGATGCTCAGGCTCATAATGCGGCAATAGAAGCTGGAGGAAAAACAATTGCTGTCATGCCCTGTGGAATTGATATTATTCATCCTGAATACCAGGTAAATCTGTACAATAAAATAATACAGCACAAAGGTATGATTGTATCAGAATACCCCGGGAATACACCTCCGGCTTTATGGACCTATCCCAGAAGAAACAGAATTATTGCAGGCTTATCTCCAATACTGCTGGTTGTGGAGGCAGGAGAAAAAAGCGGTGCGCTTATTACAGCTAAAATTGCAAAAAAATATAATAAAAAAATATTTGCAGTACCTGGACCTTTAACAAGCTCTGTATCTATAGGAACCGTCAAACTTATAAAGAATGGAGCCGGAATATTTACAGATGTTCAGGATATTCTTATAGAATACGGAAAAACCAAAAAGAATGAACTATTTTCAAAAAAAGAATTTTATGGATTAAACCGAACACAGACAAAAATATTAAAACTTCTGGAAAATGAACCATTAAGTATTGATGAGATATCCAGATCTATTGGGATAAAAATATCTAAAATAGGAGCAGATATTACAGTACTTGCGCTAAAAAAACATCTCTCTTTAAGTGAAGGGAAATATTACATGGCAAATGGAGGCAGTAATGTTATATAAAGTCCGTTCAGTTTCTTTTTCCGGATTAACAACCATTGGAATTGATGTTGAAGTTAATATAGCAGAAAAGGGTCTGCCTACATTTGAAATTGTGGGCCTTCCCAATAAGGCTGTAGGTGAAAGTAGAGAGCGGGTACGAACCGCATTAATAAACTCCAGTTTAAAATTTCCATTACGCAGAATTACAGTTAATCTGGCGCCTGGAGATGTACCGAAATACGGAGCTTTTTATGACCTTCCAATTGCTGTTGGAATACTCTCTGATATAAATGGATTTACTATTCCAAAAAACTCTGTTTTTTTTGGAGAACTGTCCCTGGATGGTTCTCTTCGTCACACAAAAGGAGCCCTTCTGGCTGCACTTTATGCTAAAGAAAATAATATGAAATCAATATTTGTTCCGGAACAATCGGCAAATGAGGCTTCTGTAGTAAAGGGAATTACTGTATACCCTGTAAAAAATCTTATTCAGTTAATTAAATATTTTGATACCGAAATAGATATTACTCCATCTGTTTATGTAGTACCAAAACCTCAAACCAAACAAATAGTAGATTTTGATATGTCAGAAGTACTGGGACAGGAACAGGCTAAAAGGGCACTGGAAATAGCTGCTGCAGGAGGTCATAACATACTTATGATCGGTTCTCCGGGATCGGGTAAAACAATGCTTGCAAGAGCACTTCCGGGAATAATGCCTCTGTTGACAGAAAAGGAATCCCTTGAAGTTACAAAAATATACTCAAGTGCAGGGAATATTCCTCCTGGTGGTTCATTGATAACTACGAGACCTTTTAGATCACCTCACCACATTATATCACAGGCGGGGCTGGTTGGAGGTGGAACTCATCCCCAGCCGGGGGAAATAAGTCTTGCCCACAGAGGGGTTCTCTTTCTGGATGAATTTAATGAGTTTCCAAGATCTGTAATAGAGGCTTTAAGACAACCCATTGAGGATGGACAGCTAACTATATCAAGGAGTCTCGAAAGGGTTACCTATCCCTCCAGATTTATGCTGGTGGCTGCTGCAAACCCCTGTCCCTGTGGGTACTTAAATGATGATACAAAAGAATGTACCTGTACAAAAAGGGAAATTATCCGTTACCGAAAAAAACTTTCAGGTCCTATTCTGGATAGAATAGATCTTCATGTAGATGTCCCTGTAGTTAATATAAAAAAACTTGCAATGGGATTCCGTAATTCAAATACAAATGAAACTTCATCTAAAATAAGGGATAGAATCTCAAAAGCAAGACTTATTCAGCAAAATCGTTTTTACAATGAAAGTATCCATACAAATGCTGAAATGAAAAACAAACTAATTAGAAAATATGCTCCTCTTAATACTAAATCCCAGTCAATGCTTACAGATGCAGCCCAGTTTTTTCAGTTGTCTGCCAGATCTTATTTAAAAATAATTAAACTTGCAAGAACAATTGCAGATATCGAAAACATGCAAAATATTCAGGAAAAGCATATTGCC
>JALTGJ010000215.1 GCA_027077185.1 Spirochaetales bacterium
GTATATTATTACTGGATTAGGGAACAACTACTATTATAGTCCAAAATGTGGGACAGCGCAAATAGCTATATTTCTAAAAATTTGACTTATTAATAATATTGGTATATCATTTTTTTATCTTCCCTATATAAAGGGGAAAAATAAGGAGTCACATATGAAAAAGAGTTTATTTATGACATTAATAATCATTCTGATTATTTCTGTTGTTCCTTTTAGCCTGAGTGCTAAAGAAATTACAATTAAACTAGCTCACCTTAATGCACAGCAGCCTTTTGATATACCATCAGCAGCAATGGCAGCGGTATTTAAATCTGCAGTTGAGGCAAATTCCAATGGCCAAATTAAGGTAGAAATCTATGCTAGTGGTGTTCTTGGTAAAGAGCGTGAAACAATGGTACAGGTAAAAAGCGGGGTAATTCAGTCCTATATTTCTTCTACTGGAGGAATGTCTACATATTATCCAATGATAGACATTACAAATATGCCGTTTGCTTTTTCCAGTTATAATGTTGGTTATGCTGTATATGATGGTTCTTTTGGAAAGGAACTTGCTGTGGATATTGAAAAAAAAGCAGGTTTTCATGTTCTCGGTTTTGGTGAATCAGGAGGATTTTTTGCAATTACAAATTCTAAAAGAGAAATAAGGTCACCAAAAGATATGCGGGGTGTGAAAATTAGAACAATGACTGTTCCTCTTCACATGGAAATAATCAAATCTCTGGGAGGATCTCCTACACCAATTTCATGGTCTGAAGTCTATACTTCACTTCAGACAGGTGTAATTGATGGGCAGATGAACCCTGTTTCTATAATAAATATGGCAAAATTTTATGAAGTACAGAAATATGCTACTCTTACAAATCATATTTATGCTCCATATATATGGGTAATGAATCCAAGGTTTTATAATGGTCTTTCAGCTTCTCAGAAGGTTATAATTGATGATGCTGCCAGAACAGCAATTCTTGCTGGACGTGGATTAAGCAGGATTATAGATTCTTCAGAAAAGGGTCTTCCTGTTCTTATGTCAAAAATGCAGGTATATGTACCAAATGCTGCAGAAATGCAGCAGTTTAAGGATCTTTCAATTCCTGCTGCTTCTGCCTTTCTTGAAAATAAGTATGGGAAGAATGGTAAGGTCTGGGTAGATAAATTCCTTAAAGCAATAGCAGATGCTGAACGGAAACTGGGTTACTAGATAATAGGAAATTCAATAACAAACTGGAGCAGTTTTTTCTAAGGGCTGCTCCAGTCTTTTTAGGAAGGATTATGGATACAGAAGAAAATAGAATAATAAATGTAATTGGTAAGCTTTCCGGTTCTTTGAATAAAGTTGTAACTCATCTTTGTATGGTGACTATGGCTGGAATGACATTCGTGGTGTTGCTTGGTGTTGTCTTTCGTTATATTATAAATATGCCTTTAAGTTGGACAGAAGAACTTTCAAGATATCTTATGATCTGGTCAGCATCATTGGCTATAAGTATTGGAATAAAAGAAAAGGGTCATGTCGGTTTGACAGTACTTATCGATAAAGCCAGATCGAAAATTTTAAGAAATATACTCGAAACTTCAGTATTTTTTGTAACACTGGTATTTCTTTCTATAATGATCTATTACTCAATTCAGATGGTTGCAGAGGCCAAATGGCAGATATCCCAGGGACTTGGAATTTCGATGGTACTGCCTACTCTGGCTGTCCCTGTAGCAATGATAATTGGGTTGGTTCAGCTGGTTGCGAGATATATTCTTGATTTAGGAAAAACCGGGCCTGCTGATTTCGAACGGGAAATAATTGATATCTAATAGGAAAATTCTATGTTTGTTTCGTTAATTGTTATTTTTGCCGGTGCACTGGTTCTTGGAGTTCCCATTGGGTTTACCATTGGAATTACAGGTTTACTTGGTCTGTATCTAATGGGAATGGATGTTGCTATGTTTACAATGGCGCCATTGCAATTCTTTTCGGGGCTGGATATGTTTACACTTATGGCAATGCCTTTTTTTATTCTTGCCGGTGAGATAATGAATAAAACCGGTATAACTACCAGGCTTGTAAAATTTTCCAACATACTTGTTGGACATTGGAGAGGTGGACTTGCCCATGCAAATATTATGGCAAGTATCTTTTTTGCTGGAATGACTGGAGCAGCTGTTTCAGATACTGCGGCAATTGGTACAATGCTTATACCTGCTATGGAGGAGGATGGCTATGATCTTGATTTCTCTGCCTCTGTAACGGCAGCATCATCTATCATTGGTCCTACAATACCTCCTTCTAACATGATGGTAATATATGGATCTCTAATGAATGTTTCTATTGCTGGACTTTTTGCAGCAGGGTTTCTGCCTGGTCTTGTTCTGGGTGGACTCCTGATGGTTCTTGCAGCAATAATTTCTATTAAACGTGGTTATCCCAGGAGTGAAAAAACTACTTTTGTAGAAAAACTTGTAGGATTAAAAGATGCAATAATACCCTTGCTTATGCCTGTAATAATATTGGGGGGTATTCTCTCAGGAATTTTTACTCCCACTGAAGCTGCTGCTGTTGCAGTAGCATATGCTCTAATAATAGGTTTTTTTGTTCTTAAAAGTTTAAAACTTGTAGATCTTCCCCCTATGTTTGTAAATACAGCTAAAATCACAGGGGTTGTTTTTCTTATTATAGGAACAGCATCGATCGTAAGCTGGGTTCTAGCTATTAATCAGGTTCCTCAGATGATAGCAGAATTTCTTCTCTCTACAACTGGTAATCCCAAGATTGTGCTTCTTTTAATTATTTTACTGATGCTTATAGTTGGAATGTTTATGGATATTGCTGCAGCCCTGATAATTTTAGGTCCAATTTTACATCCTATTGCTGTATCTATGGGAATGAGTCCCATTCATTTTGGAATTATTATGGTGTTGTCATTAAATATTGCATTAATGACACCTCCTGTTGGAGCATGTCTTTTTGTTGTCTGTAGTATTACAAAGCTAAAACTTGGAGAGATAAGCCGTGCAATAATTCCATTTATTCTCGTTGAAGTTGTTGCTTTATTTATTATTGCCTATGTCCCTATAATTTCAACTTTTATTCCCAGTTTGTTAGGCTATCATTAGCCTCTGGGGGTGTGTATGGGGGGGGCGGGTTCGTTCCGCCTTCATGTATTTATCTGCCCCCAGTGTAAGCTTTCTGTGTATGGAGATGTAAATAAAATTTCCAATGCAATAATTAACGGATTGGGAAGTAGAGGCTTTTGCTATGTACTTTGAATTGGCTTGTTTTTGGCTGGTCGTTCGCAAGCTCACTGCTCGCCTATGCAACCTAAGGCTTTTTTCGCCAGTGAACGACCCATATATTAGAGAAGAGGTGCTTAATAAATTCAATATCTGACACAGCGCAAAAAGCTTAAGTATTTCATTTACATATCAATAGAACTTATGTTATAATTTTAACAAAACATAGGGCTGGCGGAAAATGGCTTGTCTGGTTGCAACTTTGTTGCTGCTCGACTATGCGGCCCAATCTGCCCGTCTAAGCGACCTAAGGAGTGTAGTATGAAGAAAATTTTCAAAGTGCTGATAATAGTCAGCTTTGTTGCAGCCTTT
>JALTGJ010000216.1 GCA_027077185.1 Spirochaetales bacterium
CATTAATACACCAGGAACTCCATCTGCAGTAGTAACTTCTTTTGACGGGTACCCACTGACACAACAGGGGAAAGCAGGCGTTGGACTGGGTACTTCTCTGGTTGCATCGACTATAGGTGGTATTATTGGAACCATCATACTTATATTTTTCTCTGTACCTCTTGCAAGGATGGCCGTAAGACTCCACCCTGCAGAATATTTTGCTCTTGCAGTTTTTGGACTTACAACAGTGGCATCTCTTGGCGGAAAAAATTGGGCAAAAGCATTCCTTGCGGCGATGCTGGGACTTTTAATCAATACTATTGGTATTGATCCTATTTCCGGTGTAAAAAGATTTACTTTTGGTACTTACAGACTGTTTGACGGCTTTGCACTCATACCGGCACTTATAGGCTTATTTGCTCTTAGTGAAGTATTTACAAGGATAGAAGAAGGTAAACTGGAAAAAGGAGAAGAGGCAAAGTTTAAAAAGACCCATTGGCCATCTTTCTTGGAATACTGGAAACTTAAAATAACTATCCTCAGGTCCTCAATTCTGGGTACATTAATTGGGATTTTCCCCGGTGCAGGAGCAACTATAGCTGCTTTTTTATCCTACGATCTTGCAAAAAAGTTAGCAAAACTCCCGAAACTTTTGGGAAAGGAAATCCTGAAGGTGTTGCTGCAGCAGAAGCAGCAAACTCAAGTTCTGTAGGAGGAGCACTTGTTCCTCTGCTGGCTCTGGGAATCCCGGGCAGTGCAACAACGGCAGTTCTTGTAGGAGCACTAATGATTCATGACATTGTACCCGGACCTCTGCTGTTTGTGGAAAGACCGGATATTGTATATTCATTGTTTGCAGCACTTCTGATTGCAAATATAGTTATGCTGGTATTGGGACTGTTCGGCGCAAGATTATGGATTAAAGTAACTGTAATTCCAAAAAAAGTTCTACTACCTGCTATTCTGGCAATATCAATTATTGGAAGTTTTGCAGTTCACTACTCATTTTTTGATGTAGCAACCTGTATTGGTTTTGGAGTTGCCGGCTGGATTCTCAAAAAGTACGGCTATCCGGGAGCACCGATTGTTTTGGGAATGGTTTTAGGAAAATTAGCAGAAACAAACTTCAGAAGGGCTGTTATAATGGGTGGTTATAATGTATTCTTTACGCGGCCTGTAAGCCTTATACTGTTATTGCTTGCTGTTCTTTCTTTGGGGATACCACTGTATCAGACTTATAAGGCAAATAAGAGAGAAAAAATGGAGACATAAATGAGCGTATCACCTTCTGCCTTTGACAATATACTGGTCATGGGAAAAAGCGGTGCAGGAAAACAACCAAGAGTAGATGTATTTATATCTGACTTTGGTTTAAAACAGCTTTCTACAGGACATATCTTCAGGTCCTTTATGAAAATTGTTAAAAAATCAGCTTGGGAAGGTGATAGCGGTCAATTTTATGACAAAAAACTGCAAAGTTTTATTTCAGATAAAGATATTAAAAAGCTTTTGGGTTCTAAAATAGATGACTCTATAATTGATGATTTTATTCTGGGACTCAAAGCTGATTATTATATAAAAAATGGATATTATGTCCCTGATAAACTGACTAACGAAATTTTTGGATCCTATTATTCACGACATAATTACAAAGGCCTTATTCTTGACGGATACCCCAGAACCATGGCTCAGGCCGAATTTCTTCTTGATCTTGCAAATGGAAACGGCACGAAATTAAATGCAATTATACTGGTAGAAAATGAAGATGACATAATTATTAATAGAACTGTAGGGAGAAGGATCTGTCCAAACTGCGGTTGTGTCTTCCATATTGAATATAAACCGCCCAAAGATGGAAAATATTGTATTAAATGCGGAACACAAGTAATTACAAGATCCGACGATACAAAAGAAAAGTTACAAACACGTCTAAAGGAATTTACTGATAAGACCATGCCTGCAATAAATTACCTTGCAGGAAGAGGAATTCCTCTTATAAAAATTAATGGCAATTTACAGAATTTTACAAAAGAAGCTGTTAAAAGAGATATTTACCAGGGGCTGGAAGAACTGCAGCTTATATAATTATCTTAATCATTGGAGAATGAATGTTAAAAGTAAATGATAAAAAATATGAATGGCATGCAAATATGACTGTTTATAATTTATTTACTACTATGGGTTATACTTTAAAGAAGCCGCCTATTTTAATTACAGTCAACAATGAATTAGTAAGCCGGACTGAATGGGATAATTATATTATTCCTGAAAATTCTGTTATTTCAGTTGTTAATCTTCTCAGAGGTGGTTGAAATAATCCTATCACCTTAGAAACACCGACTTAAATGTATTTTTACAGTGATTCAATTTCCCAAATATATTGATTTTCTCCAAAACCACTGTTATACTCAAACCTCCTACGGAGGGATATTTTGATAGATCTGTCATTATTAAATGAAACAACTGAAATCCTTGCCAATAATTTTACTCCTTCAGAAATAGAAGATCTGGGAAAAATTATTTATAGTGAATATGATGGTCACAAATCTGCCGGTATGAAAAATCATATTACACTTTCAGGAAGGAAAGCAGCAAATACTCTTGTTCAGTTTATGAATCTTAACAAAAAAACCCTTCAGTTAATAAAACTTATTATCGAAATGGACGAAAGTTCACTGAACGGGAAACCAAAAGTCATAGAGGGTTTGGAATCGTATTTAAATAAGCTCATAAAAAGTGATATTTACTATGATTTTAAAAAAAGGAAACTGCACCATTCAAAAAAAGATGCAGCGAGTCCCAATAACTGGGGTATTTTAAGAGAAGGTAAATCCTACAGTATAACAGTGATGAGCCTGGATATTGTTGCCAATTCGAAGCTTGTTAAAAAATATGGTGCAAAAACAATTGAGAAGGTATATTTTAAACTAAGAAATTTTGTTGAAAAAAAAGTTTTGGATTATAACGGCAGAATTTGGACTTTTGCAGGAGATGGAGGTTTAATTGCATTCACTTCAAAGGAGCATATTACAAGGGCTGTTCTTTGTGCTTTGGATTTACGGGCTGCAATATCAGTTTTTAATATCCACCCGGATCTTCCAATTAAGGATGATATTTTACTGCGTCTGGCCCTGGATACAGGGAAAATTAAGTTTACCTCCGATACAGGTCATATAATATCAGACGTTATTAACTATGCTGCACATCTGGAAAAATTGGGGACCCTCCCCGGGGAAATTTCAATATCAGAAAATATTAAAAAGGAGCTTGCTCCTAAAATGGCAAAGGTATTTAGTGATAAAAATTTATTTGAAAACATAAATTCTTACAGCACTGTTTGATAAAAACTTTGAAGTTGCCCACATAGGGGCAACTCTACAGTTTTAAAATATTCCTATCCTTGTTCCTATACTGTATGTTGGAACAACTCCAGCCTGTATGTCTGAGGATATAAACCACAAAGCTCCTTCCAGGTAGAGAGAATAATTGTTAAACATCTTCAGGTCCTTAATAGTAAACTTGGCAAACTCGAACTGAGCCAGTACAGCCCCCAAAACAACACCTTTATTGGTAAATGCAATAGTATCATCGGACATGGTAAAATAG
>JALTGJ010000217.1 GCA_027077185.1 Spirochaetales bacterium
ATTTCCTTGTTTAGGTTATATTTTTCTTTGTCAATAATTATTTGAAGATTTTTAAGGGATGAACCGTCTGAAATTTCAAAAAAACATAAGTTTTTAGAGTCTCTTTTGGTTCGTATCCAGCCCTCTACTGTAATTTCCTGATTATCTGCCCTTGTTTTAAGTATGTCTTTTATTCGATTTTTCATACCATAGAATTATCATAGATTGGAGCCTTAGTCAAATTAAATTCCTACCAATAATTTTTTCTCATTTACTTTGCAAATTGACCTAAGATTCCCAGCTGTAGAATGATGGATAGACAGTAAAGTAAATTTGTACTATACTGTAACTAACTTACGCACTCATGCTCAAAAGTGGACGAACCCGTAGGCGTCTGATATAATCGTTGAGCAAAAAAAGTAATTCCTATTACTATTCTTTATGACCTGAGTGCTCTGAAATAACAAGATATTTGGTTTCTGATGAACATTCAGGAAAAATCATCTCTAATCAAATGTTAATGCACTTGCTTGCCTTTTTCCCCTTTTTATAAGTAGCCGCATGTTATTTATTTAATTGCACAAATAAAATGCTTTGTGTACAAATGAATTTAGGCAAACCTGATAAATCTATGTCAATTGGAAAGCTTTTTAACTGTTGCTACGATTTAACTATTTCTCTTCTGTCTTGTTATTGTTTTCTATAGTAAAAAATTTTAAAGGGATATTTAATTGAAAAAAACCAAAAAAAGCAATAAACCTGTAGCAACAGCGTTACTTCTCGCAGCAGGAACAGGCAGTCGTCTGTACCCCTTAACCAGAGATGTACCAAAGTGTCTTACGATTGTAAATGGAAAATCGATTCTTGATCGAATGGTATCTAGTTTGAATAGGAAAGGTTTTAAAAGGCTTGTTATTGTCACAGGTCATCTGGAACACTGCATAAGGGACTATCTTGGGGATCATATCGGAGAATTAAAAATAGAGTATATTTTTAGTCCGTTATATAAGACAACAAATAATATCTATTCTCTCTGGATGGCCAGAAAGATTATAAACGAATCATTCCTGCTGCTTGAGAGTGATCTTGTTTTTGACGAAACACTACTTGATAATATGCTTTATCCTGATAGTATTGCACTGGCTAAGATGCAGCCCTGGATGAACGGAACCTGTGTTACAATTGATCAATCCTATAATGTCA
Source organism: Spirochaetales bacterium (assembly GCA_027077185.1). Next base: position 1,183 of record JALTGJ010000217.1, read on the forward strand.
ATGCTTTCGTTTCAGAAGATTCTGATGTTTCTATTGAAGATAAATTTAAGACTGTAAACATTTATAGTCTCTCTTTAAAATCCTGGAAAAAGATCATAAAAAAACTGAACATACAGATAGCTGCGGGGAATGTGAATAGTTATTACGAAACAATATTTGCTGATATGGTTTCAGATGACAGCCTGAGTTTTCAATCTGTCTCTTTTGATAGTAGACCATGGTATGAAATTGATACTCTGGAAGATCTTGCAGAAGCAGAGAAAGTTTTTTCTTCTCCAAAAATAAAGACTGAACCTCGAGTCTCTCTTTCTAATGAAAGTTCTTTCTCTAATAAATTGTTCGGCTCAATTTCAACTCTTTCAGAACCAATGGGGGCTCTTAGTGCAGCAAAGTGAATATGAATTACTCAGTGAAAAATTTGACTTTATCTCTTCACAGCACGGTGGATATTACAGGCACAATTTTATTGACCACGCCTATCTCTACAATCTTTACTTCCCTCCGGAAGAAGTTTTTACAAAGTTTAAGGATAGAATTCATGATCTGGTTCTGAACTATCCTGTAGCGCAAAAAGATCTTGCCAGTCTGATTGGTAAGATAATAAATCAACCACCGGAACGAATTGTTGTAGGAAACGGAGCAGCGGAACTCATCAAGATAGTATCCGGCCATATTGCGGGAAAATTAATTGTTCCTGTCCCTTCATTTAATGAATATGTAAATGCCGCACCTTCCGGTAAAGTTGTAGAATTCCCTCTTGAATTTCCCTCTTTTCAGTTGGATGTGGATAAATTTGCAGAAGAAGCTATAAATGTAAATGCCGATGTAGCAGTAGTCATAACACCGAATAATCCAACATCAATGTTAGTACCGAAGTCTGATCTTGTAAGGCTTGCAAAAAAGCTTGAACCAAGTGGCTGTATGCTGATTATAGATGAATCATTTTTGGATTTTTCAGAAAATTCAGAACATATAAGTCTTGAAAAGGATATTGCAGACTATCCGAATATGGCTATTTTAAAAAGCATGAGTAAGGCTTATGGAATCTGTGGATTAAGGATTGGGTACATGCTTACTGCAAATAATAATTTTGCTGAAGCTGTCAGAGAAGGGATCTCTATCTGGAATGTAAATGGATTCGCTGAAGAATTTTTACGCATGTTACCGGAATACAAAGTTAAGTTTGCAGATAGTTGTAAACAAGTCCGGTCAGATAGAGATGGTATGTATTTAAAAATAAAATTGATAAGCGGCATGATTGTTTATAAACCGGACGCTAATTATATTTTCTGCAGATTACCGGATCATGTTAGAAGTGCGCCGGAAATAGCCCGGGATTTATTTATAAGACACAATATATACGTAAAAGATTGTGTCGGTAAAACTCAGCCGGATTCTGACCGATATCTGAGAATAGCCTGTCGAACAGAAAAAGAAAATAACCAGCTTATAGATGCACTAATTGATGTTATGAATAAAAAAGAGGAGATTCAGAATTAGTGGATAAACATAAACTACAAGAAAAACAGGATCCCTCGATGCTCTACTTTGTAAAAGATCTTCCCAATCTCTGTTCTCTGGCGGGATTATTGAGCGCTTTGCTGGGTATTTATTTTGCTATCCTGGGAAACTTCGCTTTTGCTATGATTGGCATACTCTGGGCAATTCTATTTGACTGGGTCGATGGAATCATTGCCCGTAAAATGAAAAACCGTACGGATAATCACAAGGCATTTGGCCCGCAGCTCGATTCAATGATTGATATTGTCAGTTTCGGAATTTTTCCGGCCGTTTTTCTTCTTAGTTACGGGAATTTTAATCCCTGGTTTTTACCAGGTGCATTTTTACTTATCGCAGCCAGCGCCATTCGGCTGAGTTATTTCAATGTCTTCGGGATGATAGATAGTCATACATACAAAGGTCTGGCTCTGGATAATAATATGATTTTACTTTCTTTTCTCTTTCTCTTTGAAAAGTTTTTCATAAGAAATGTTTTTTCAATTGTCCTTTATGTATTTTTAATGGTAATGATGGTACTAAATATAGCAACCATTAAAACGCCTAAATTTACAGGCCGGTGGTTTTATGTACTGATCGTGTACACAGTAGTTATGACGGTTCTCTATATTTTCTTGTCATTAAAGTAAATTCACTCCTAATTGGAATTCCCCCGTTTCCCTCAGACAGCTGATAACCTCAAAGCAAGGAAAGGATTATTAATGTTAGCAATTGATAAAGAGTGTCTAAAACAAAAGAGGGTCATAATATCAGCCAAAGGTGAGATTTGATTGATATTTTAGAAGTAAATTTGTGTTGTTTTACAAAATGTAAACAATATAATTGACATATAGTAAAACAATTATTAATATATAATCGGAGGCTCTAATGATTACAATAAGTGTACGCGAATTAAAATCTCACTGGTCCGATGTTGAAAACAAACTGGAGTATGGAGAAACATTTCAGGTTTTAAACAGAGGCAGACCTACTGCAAAAATACTGCCGGTTGAACCTAAACAAATACTCAACTGGCCTGACCATTTAGCCACGGCTGTTCCAAATAAAGGGAAAAGTGCGGCTGAGACAGTAATAGAGGACAGGGGTGATCGTTGAAAATCTATCTGGACACCAGTGCTTTAATAAAGTTGTATATTATTGAAAACGGTTCAGTATTAATTAATGAAATTACTGCTAAAAATGCTGCTCCACTGCCAGTCTGGGCTCTTCATATAATCGAATTCCATAATGCACTTAAACTTAAGGTTTTTCGTGAAGAATTAATCGCAGAAGAAGCTGGATATTTATCTACTCTCTTTAAAGAAAGGAAGAAAGCCGGGATATATTACACACCGGAGTTAGACAGGGAGGATCATACTGATTTATGTCTTAAGTACACAGATTTTTCATCAAAATTTGGTTGTCGATCTTTAGATATAATGCATGTTGCAGCAGCATCATTATTTAAGGTAGATCAATTCATTACCTTTGATTCAAGACAAGCAGACCTGGCAAAAGAAGTCGGTCTTAATACTTATTTCATGGAACAGGATAACAAACTATAGAGTACTGTTCATAGAAATAAGCCAAAGGTGAGATTCGAACTCACGACCTACGCTTTACGAGAGCGTTGCTCTACCCCTGAGCTACTTTGGCTTTTAAAAATTGTTCCTAATATTTATCATTTTTTATCAGATGTATTCAAGCTTTGAAATAAATTAAATTAATCCCATATTAAGAATTACCAATCCTGACCGATATTTAAAAAGATATGCTTCAGGAGGATTGAATGATTAGGGGATTATATACCGGTGCCAGTGGAATGATAGCTCAGATGCACCGTATGGATGCATTATCCAATAATTTAGCAAATGTTGATGTAACCGGTTATAAAAAGGATACTTCTATAAGTAAGGCTTTTCCTGAAATGTTAATACGGAGAATGGATGATGATGGAGTTTATAAGCTTCCATTTGGAAGTATAGATACAGCTCCTGTTGTTGGTACCCTTGGAACAGGTGTTGAATACAATGAATCATATACAATTTTCAGCCAGGGTGCCCTAAAACAGACTGAAAATCCCTTTGACATGGCACTGGACGGCAAGGGTTTTTTCTCTGTATCTGTTGATGGAAATGAGCGATATACACGAAATGGTACTTTTTTATTAAATGATGAAGGTACTCTTGTAACAAAAGACGGCCATCCTGTACTGGGTCAGCATGGGGAAATCCATATAAAAAAGAATAATTTTGTTGTCGATGAAAAAGGGAATGTCTATCAGAATGCAGATTTTGCAACAGACCCAAAGAGGCTTGTCTCCATGCAGGAGAATGAGTGGAAGAATATGGAACTGGTGGATACTCTGAAAATATCAGATTTCGAAAATACACGGTATTTAAAGAAGGAAGGTAACAGTTTCTGGAAAAGCACCTATGAATCCGGAGATGCTAAAACAAAGAAATTGGGGACTGATACAAAGATTATTCAGGGTTTTCTGGAAGGCAGTAATGTTAATCCTGTTACAGAAATGGTTAAAATGATAGAGATAAACAGAGCATATGAAGCAAATCAGAAAGTTATTCAGAGCCAGGATTCTTTAACCGGTCGTCTGTTTAACGATATTTTAAGAGCTTAAAAGAGGTTACACAATTATGATGAGAGCACTATGGACTGCAGCTTCCGGAATGACAGGACAGCAATTTAATATTGATACAATTTCCAATAATTTATCCAATGTTAATACAACAGGATTTAAGAAAACCAGGGCAGATTTCGAGGATCTAATATATCAGACTTCAAGAATTGCCGGAACGCCGGCTACTGAGCTTACCAGTATTCCCACAGGGATACAGGTTGGGCATGGTGTCAAGGTTGCTGCAACTCAGAAAGAATTTACACAGGGCGCTCTGCAAAATACCGGCAATGTTGCTGATATGGCTATAACTGGTGAAGGTTTTTTTAGAGTTCTTCTGCTGGATGGTTCCTACGGCTACAGCCGGGACGGGTCTTTCAAAATCGATTCAAATGGTCAACTGGTAAATTCAAATGGGCATAGGTTAATGCCGGAAGTAGTTCTTCCTAAAAATTTTATACGGGAAAGTCTTGGAATATCCCAGGATGGCAGAGTTACTGTAAAGGTTCCCGGGAATGATAATCCCATAGATGTAGCACAGCTTGAACTTTTTAGATTTGTTAACCCAGCCGGGCTTCAGTCAGTAGGACAGAATAATTATAAGGTAACAAATGGATCCGGGGATGCAATTGGAGGCAGGCCGGGATTTGATGGTATGGGTCTTGTAAATCAAAAATTTCTTGAAATGTCAAATGTTTCTGTTGTTTCAGAAATGGTGAATATGATAGTTGCACAGAGGGCTTATGAATTAAATTCCAAAGCAATACAGACTTCTGACACAATGCTTGGTATAGCAAATGGTCTTAAACGATAGATAACAGGGGTAATTTATGGAAATTGGCAGTGATGCATTATCAGCAATGAACAGAATGACTGTTTCCAATGCAGGCAGCAGTGGTACATCCCGTGTTTCATCACTGGAAAGAGATTTACAGACTCATGATGATAAAAAAATTAAACAGGCATGCAGTGATTTTGAATCTATACTTATTAAGCAAATGCTGGATTCCATGAGAAAAACTGTACCTAAAAACTCTCTGATTGGAGGGGGAATGGCAGAAGATATTTTTGAAGATATGATTTATAATGAATATGCAAAAAAAATGAGTAAAACCGGTGATTTCGGTATAAAAGATATATTATATAAACAGTTAAGTCAAAATGGTAAAACTCTGTAATCATCTCTATATTTAAAAAAGTATGACTTTGGTGCCAATCAAAGCATTTTTATAATTATGTAATAAATATCCTATGTATACTAAAACATACAGAAATAATAATAAATTGCCATAAAATACATTTGCTAATTGTAATTACTTATAGTGAAAGTAATTAGCATGCTATTATTGTTTTCTGTTAAGTTGGCATGTAAATTGCTATGTATTATACAGGAGTTTGTATGAAAACATCAAAAGATATTGAAGAGAATACATTAAAGGCATATTTTAAGCAGATACAGCGCAATTCTCTATTAAGTTTTGATGAAGAACTGGAGCTGTCACGTAGAATACAGAATGGCGATGAGATTGCACGTCAGAAACTTATTGAATCGAACCTGCGTTTGGTTGTTAAAATTTCGAAATCTTATGTAACATCAGATGTAAATTTTCTGGATGTAATTCAGGAAGGTAACCTTGGCCTTATAAAAGCAGCTTCCAAGTATGATCATAAAAAAAATGTTAGATTTTCCACTTATGCTGCCTGGTGGATTAAACAGTCTATAGTTCGGGCATTATCAAAAAAAAGACGTACAATAAGGCTTCCCCACAGGAAAGAAGAGCTTTTAAAGAATATTCAGAAGACATACTATATTCTTAACCAGGAATTAGCCAGAAAACCCTCCCTTGAAGAAATATCCTCTGAATTAAATGAAAGCAGGGAAGATATTGCCTCAGTGTTAAACTCCGCAGGATCAGTATTTTCTCTTGACAGTACCTTCGATGATGATTCCGGAACTCTTATGGATATTTATGAAGATAAATCCTATAATCCTGATGATGAATTGATGCGTAAAAGTTTTAGGGAAGAGACCATGAAATTTCTTGAACATCTTCTGGAAAAAGAAAAGCAGATATTATTGTATAGATTTTCCTTTTACGGAGGTAAAAAGTATACCCTAAAACATATTGGAGAGGAAATGGGTATATCTCCCGAGACTGTACGTCAGATTGAGATAAGAGCAATAAAGAAATTAAGGGAACATGCTGTTGAATTAAAAGAGTATATTTATAATTAGAAAATGTGATACTGTGTAAAAACTTAGGATAGTCCTTGACGAAAAATAAAAATAATAATAGCCTCAGTTCAATGGAAAATAAAAGATTTAAAGCAGTAGTACTATTGCTTATAGTAATTATTGCACTTCTTTTAGTTTTTATTGTATTAATTACTACAGGCAATAGAACAGAAGGAATTGCTTCAGATACTAAAGTTCTCCCTGTTTCAGGTAGTTCGGAAAACCCTGTTTTTACCAAACCTTCTGGTGATGAAACAGTACCTGCTGTTGTAAAACAGAAAACCAGGGGAACTCTGTATTTTGTAATTGATGATGTAGGTAACAATACATTTCAGTTGAAGCCTTTTTTAAAGTTACCTATGAACTTAACATTTGCAGTTTTGCCGGGTTTGAAATATACCAGGCAATGTGTGGAGCTCATAAAGGCAGCGGGTAAGGATTTTATTATTCATCAGCCCATGGAGGCCGTTGGAGGTCAGAATCCTGGTCCTGGAGCATTATATGTTGGTATGAGCCAGGAAGAGGTTCGAACTATAGTTATTAATAACTTAAAGGATTATAATGGTATACAGGGAATGAATAATCACATGGGTTCAGCAGGCACCGCCGACCCTGAACTTATGCGTTATTTGTTCAATGTTCTTAAAGAGCAGCATATGTTTTTTCTTGATAGTAAAACAACATCAAAATCAGTAGGGTTTGAAACAGCAAAGATAGTTGGTATACCATATGCTGAGAGGAGTATTTTTCTGGATAATAGTAAAGAAAAGCAGTCTATTCTGGATGCTGTTGAAAGTGGCCTGAATGTATCTGAAAAAAAAGGCCATGCTGTAATGATTGGTCACATCTGGACAGAAGAATTGGCGGATATTCTTTTAGAGCTTTATCCGGCTCTCCTGGAAAATAATTATGTTTTAAATAATTTAACAGAGCTGTTTATGGGAAATGAGTTTAATGAAGATTCTTGGGATTGAAACCTCCTGTGACGAATGTGCTGCTTCTGTCGTGGAAGATGGAAAACATATTTTAAGCAATATTGTAACAACTCAAATTGAGCTTCATAAAATTTATAATGGTGTAGTACCTGAAATTGCATCCCGTTTACATACAGAGTGGATAAGCTCTGTAGTAAGAGAAGCAACCATTGAATCCGGTATTGATCTTTCTTCTATAGACGGAATTGCTGTTACAAGCAGACCAGGTTTAGTTGGTTCCCTGCTTGTAGGTTTAAGTTTTGCCAAAGGTCTTTCTTTGGCTATTGGTAAACCCTATATTGGAGTTAACCACATTCTGGCTCATCTTTATGCTCCCTATCTTGAACATAATATTACCTATCCTTATTTAGGTGTTCTTGTTTCCGGTGGGCACACAATTATCAGCAGAGTGACCGGGTTCGACGAAATGGAAGTTCTTGGTACTACAATAGATGATGCCTGTGGGGAGGCTTTTGACAAGGTCGCTAAATTCTACGATCTGGGCTATCCGGGAGGAATAGCTATTGATCGACTTTCTTTAGAAGGTGACTCAAATGCATTTAATTTTCCAAATCCTTCACTGCATAAGGGAGATCATAAGTATGATGTCTCATATTCCGGATTGAAAACAGCTGTTGTAAATCAGTTAGATCAGTTTCGAAATGGAAACTCAGAAAAGACAAAGGCAAATATTGCTGCAAGTTTTCAAAGAGCTGCAGTAAGTATTCTTATGAAAAGGGTAAAACGTGCATTGAAAGATACAGGATTAACGCGTCTGGTAGCAGGAGGTGGTGTTGTTGCAAATTCTCTTCTTCGTAGTGAACTCCTTGGCCTGGAAAATGTAAAAACAACAATTCCTTCTATGGCTCTGTGTACAGATAACGCTGCAATGATTGCAGGCTTAGGTTATCATTATCTGGAAAAAGAAATTTATTCTGAATATTCTCTTAATGCTTCAGCAAGAGTACCGGCTTTTAGAAAAAAATATCCATGAGGTATTAATTCTTTCATGCTTGGAAGTAATTTGTATAAAGGAATGAAAATGTCAAATGTGTTTAATCTGGATGCAGCCATAAGAAAAATTGAGGGATTCCCGAAGGAAGGAATACTCTTTTATGATATTACAAGTATACTGTCAAATCCTGCTGCTTTTTCTTTCTGTATATCAGAAATGGAGAATCTATATAGAAACAGAGATATAAGTTCTGTTGTTGCCGTTGAAGCAAGGGGTTTTCTTTTCGCAGCACCTTTGGCGGAAAAACTGGGGTTGCCCCTTGTCCTTGCCAGAAAACCAGGGAAGCTTCCCGGTAAAGTTATGGAAAAAAGTTTTGCACTTGAATATGGAGAGGATGTTATTCAAATTCAGAAAAATGATATTAAGAGGGGAGATAAGATCCTTCTGGTTGATGATCTCGTAGCAACGGGAGGCACTTTGAAAGCAGCAGCAGAGCTTATAGAAGATTCAGGAGCGGTTGTTGAGGAAATTTTCTGTGTAATTGGTCTTCCTTTTATAAACAATTTTGAACCTCTGGGGAATTATAAATTAACAACCCTTCAAAATTATCAAAGTGAATCTATATAATAGAAGGAGCTTTTTAGGCTATAGGCTTTTAGGGAAGTATATATAATGTTTTACAACCCTAATAGTCTAAATACCTTTTTCATCTCTCTCTTGACAAAATGTACATCTTTGGTTAAATTACCACGGTGTCTAATTTATATAGACACTGATATTGGCCTATTGTGTAATTGGTAGCACAGCGGATTCTGGTTCCGTCAGTGAGGGTTCAACTCCTTCTAGGCCAGTTTTTTTGGTCCCTTCGTCTATCGGCTAGGATGGAAGATTCTCAGTCTTCAGAGAGGGGTTCGATTCCCCTAGGGACTAAAAGTAATTCTTATTTTGTATCTGCAGCTCTCGATTTTGTAGGATCTTTTGTGTTATACTCTTTTTTATGGAAGATAAATTTGTATTTAACAAACTTATTAAAGGTATTTCCAGGGAAGAGAGACTTCGAATGCTGGAGAAAATGCATCATGTAGTTCCCATTAATGACCTTCCCCTAAAAG
>JALTGJ010000218.1 GCA_027077185.1 Spirochaetales bacterium
ACCTTTCTTAAAAAGTTTTTTTTTTTTTTTATTGAAGCCGGATATAATATAGTTATTTATATACCACCCTATCATATGGATCGTCAGAAAAAAGGTGAAAAGGCCGGCAATGGATTACTAACTTCAAGTCCACTGGACAATGTAAAAAAAATGGTTAACTCTGTAAAGGAACTAAGAACCGTATATAAGTATCTGGGAAATAAAAAAGTACGAAGCATAAGCATGTGGGGTGGTTCTATGGGAGGAGCCTTTGCTCTTATGCTGCAGTCACTTGAAAAGTTTGATCATGTATCGTTAATGATTCCGGTATTGGACTGGAACAGTTTTATAACACCGGAATCTGTGCTCCCCGAATATGCTGAAGCAGGGTTTGATAAAAATCTTATAGATGCCGCATACGGACTTATTAGTCCTGTTAATTATAATTTAACAGTTAAACCAGAAAAAATACAAATTGAAGCAGCAGAATTTGACCAGCTGAATCCAATTGAGAAAACAAAAAACTACTGTAATGTAAATAATATTAAAAATATCAGCATTTTCCCTTCCGGACATGCTACTGTACTTCTATATAAAGGCATTTACAGGGATTATAAAAAATTTCTATCCTCTTTGCAATAGGACTTCACCACTGTAAATCTCTAATAACTCCCCTTCTTTTCGAAGCAGGAGTTGTCCAGCAGTGCCAATTCCCTCTATAAAACCCTTAACTTTTTTCTCCTCCCCAGGAGTTCCTATACTTAGAAGGACTTCCTTTCCAATATTAAAAAGCCTGGAACTAATTTCTTTATGCCATGTATCCAGTAAAAGTGCTTTTTTAAGCTGAATAAGGACATTCTCAAGTTCGGAATACAAATTAAAATTGATTTTTTTTTCTATTGATAGTGAAGTAGCGGAAGATTTTATATTTTTTGAGAAGTCAGTCTGATTTATATTTATACCAATACCAATATTATACAAACCCTTTCTGGATTCAATAATTATGCCGGCTATTTTTCTATCATCTATGTAAATATCATTAGGCCATTTTACAGACGGCTTTAATTTATGATATTTTTCCAGATATAAAGCTATTCCAAGACCAATTTTTATAGGTAGAGCCTGTAAACCAGACTTTTCTCCGGATAATACAAGTGTAAAAAGAAGATTCTTGTCTTTCGCTCCCTCCCATACTCTTCCAGGGAGTCTTCCTCTGCCAGCAGTCTGCATTCCAGCCAAAAACACTGTCCCTGGAACTATTCCATCTGTTTTTTCTGCAAGTTTCATAGTTGAAAATGTCTGTTCAATATAAAATACAGGGGCATTATTAAAGGGATTTATAATTTCTGATATTCTTTTAAAATCAGGCATTATACTGAATCAGTATCAGGAAAACCATTCAAACGAACAGCATCCAGTTCTTCAGCACTGTAGAGTCCTGTTTCGAATAAAGAAAAGAATTCATCCGATGATTTCTTTCCAAATATAATGGCATCATCAGTATTTACCGTTACTTTTATTCCATTATCCATTAATACTCTAAGGGGATGTGTTTTATAGGATTCTGTCTGACAAAGCTGAATATTGCTTGAAGGACATATATTTAAACGTATTTTATTCTCCTGAAGAAAACGCATTACTTCTTTTGAACCGGCTGCGGAAATACCATGCTGGACTTCATCAAGCTCCAGAACTTCAACACTTCTTCTTACATAATCAGCATCCAAAAGCTCACCGGCATGGGCTTTAAGTTTCATCCCTGCTTTTTTTGCAGCTCTGTATATTGGAACAAAGTCTTCCGGGGGTCCCATTCTTTCATCTGCAAAAATATCGAGAGCTTTAAAAAACCCCGATTCTATACAGGGATAGATAGTCCTCTCAATATCCTTTAAATCCATAACTCTTATCATACCAATATCCGGAGCAATAGTAATCCTGTTTTTAAATACCTCTGTCTGTTCACTGAATTTCCGAATCATTAAATCAATATCCATTTCATAAAGATCCAGAAATACAGAATCATATCCAGGCTCTATGTAGGTAACACCATCTGCAATTGCCAGCTCATAGGTAGCAGCAAAAAGACTTAAAAAACGATTCTGACTTTGCTTATTTGTAGGATTTTTATGGGGATAGGTAAAAATAGTGTCCACTAAATTCTGAAAATCTGTAAAATCTGGAAAATAATGCGCACCTTCTTTTAAATCCAGACCTTCATTATTAACCCAGGAATGGAAATCACCACCCAATGCAGCATGGTTATGAACATCTGACCGGGGAACCTTCTGCATTAGAGTTCTGTCACCGGTTATTAAAGCTTTAATAAAATTTTGACTGTCCTGTTCTTTCATGTAATCCTCTGTAATATTGCATAATTTTGACTATCCTCATAATTATACAGAAAAAGCACTTAGAAAACTACTCCTTACTTTCCACAAAACTAATGGCTCTGTGACGCACAAAGGTATGAAGACTTCTGTTTGATTCAAGAGTATCATCAGGATCAGGGACATTGTGAGGCTGAATAAAAACCTCATCCGGTGCTTTTTTTAATAAATTTACAAGTTCATCCAGTTTAGTCATTTTTCTCCTCCATACCAACTATTATTTAACTCTTTTTTTCGCCTGTTTATACACTTCATTTTTGTTTCTTTTACCAATAACAATAACAAGAATATAGATCCCTTCATCTACAACTTCATACACAAGCCTGTAACCGCTTGATCGTAATTTTATTTTATAATGATTTTTAAAACCTCTAAGTTCATTTCCCGGAACACAAGGATTAATTAACCGTTCTTTTAATTTCTTTTTTAATTGATTCCTGATACTATTATCAAGTTTTTCCCATTCTTTAAGAGCTGTTGGGAGAAATTTTAAATTATAAGTCATCAATATCTACATGAATAGCTGATTTTTTTTCGTTTTGTCTCTCTCTAACAATAACTCCGAGATGATAGTCTTCCACTTTCTCCATTAGTTCTTCATAAGTCTCAGCAGGAAGAAGATAGGCAGTGGGTTTATTGTGGTTAAGAATTGCAATAGGTGCCCCTTGTGCCTGCTCGATAAGGGCACTCGGGTTTCTTTTTAATTCGGATATACTTACTGAACAGTTTGCTAAAACAGAATTCATTTCAACTCCCTAAATAGTGTACTAATTTATGGTTATAATTTAGTACTTTTTCGACCAATTTGTCAAGAATTATATTACAGCTATTTGCGCTGTCCCACATTTTGGACTATAATAGTAGCTGTTCTCTAATCCAGGGACAATACACTGCGCAATATAGCCCTGGCTGCATGGCCGAGCAGTGAGTTTTCGAACGACCAGGCCATATCAACTCCTAAAAGTAGACACATCGCACAATCCTCTATTAAAAAATACCTATTGAAAAGTTATCATAATTATGGTAACTTTTATAATGGGCTATAGGGTAACATTGAGTAACAAAGGAAAGAAATCATTCAGAAGATGTCCTAAAGCTGTAAAGTCCATCTTTTACAATTTAAAATCTGATCTGGAGAAAAATGGACCTGTGCAACCTGAATGGCCAAATTATTCCAACCTTGGCAGAGGTACTTATCAT
>JALTGJ010000219.1 GCA_027077185.1 Spirochaetales bacterium
ATCCTGCGCTGATTTTTTATAAGAGTAATATCTTTAAGGTAAACATTATACATTCGATATCCTTAAGTTTAAGTATAATAAATAAGCACAATAAGTGCATCTGCAAGAATACAAAGCACAAAAGCAGTACCTACTGCCTTTATAGTCATCTGGGGTATTTCTGTTGTAGATTGTTCCACTTTAAAGCCGTAATAGATTGATACAACAGAAATAATTATTCCAAAAACAATACTTTTAATTATTGACGATATTATATCATCCGGATGCAGGTTGTATAAAAGTTTTCGAAAATACTCAGCTGCCTGTATGGGATGAATAAACTGGGTAATAAAATAGGATCCAATTAGCCCAAAAAAATTAAAATACAGATTTAATAGAAGTAATGACAGAGTCACTCCAATAAATCTGGGGACAGCTAAATAGCTTATTGGATCAATTCCTACGGCTATATAAGCTTCAATTTCATGATTAACAACATTACTGCCAATTTCACTGGCTATTGCTGTTCCCGATCTTGCTATAATTATAAAAGCACATAGCATTGGACCCAGTTCTCTTGTAATTATTGTAATTAAAATTGGATAAATAAGATCTCCCTGGCCAAACTGAGGGAGTATTCCAACCCCCTGGATAATAATAACTGCTCCCAGGGCAATTGCAATTAAGGAAATATTGCTTAAAGCCTGAACTCCTGTAAATAGTATCTGCATTGTCAGGACTTTTCGTCCTACCTGGCCTTTTTTAATAAATCCAACAGTTGACTTTATAATTCGAAAGAAAAAACCCAGACTGTACAGTAAGTTTTTTATATGATTTATTAGCCATCTGCCCAGTTTGCCCAGCATTACATCTCCAGTAATCGCTTTTGACTAATATGGGACCCCTACACTCTGTGTAGCCCATATTATCTTTTTACGAGCACTTTCCTTTGTTTTGTTTTGATAAAATTTGTCTAAACTCATTTTATGGAAAGTCTCTGCCGCTGAATGATAAAAAGTCGTGTATTTATACCAGCACAATAATTCATAATCTTTTTATCATTCCTCCT
>JALTGJ010000220.1 GCA_027077185.1 Spirochaetales bacterium
AGGGATCTTCAGAAAAAGTATCTGGCAATCGCTTATAAAGTTGCAGGTGCAGATGGGGTCTATGATGATTCTGAGCTTGAATTAATTGAGGAATACTGTATTGAATACGGTATTGGAATGGTAGAGTTAAAAGACTATTTTAAGGCGGATATTGCCTGATTGTAATAGTACAGAGATTTAATAAATGAATCTCTGTATTTCTTGGTAAATACAATTTAAAGTAACTTTTTTATATACTATACTGAGGTGAAAAATGCCAACAGCTCTGGAAAAACTGCAGCCGAAAAAAGATTTTTTTATTGGAATTGATTCCGATGGATGCGCATTTGATACAATGGAAATAAAGCATAAACAATGTTTTATACCTGCTTTTATTAATCACTTTAATTTTCATTCAATTTCCAGTTATGCAAAAGAAACCTGGGAATTTGTAAATCTCTATTCCAGAACAAGAGGAACCAATAGATTTTTGGGACTTATACTTACCTGTGAATTGATGGCTGAAAGAGCTGAACTTAGAACTGAAGAGTTCCGGATGCCTGATCTGGAAAAAATCAGATATTGGGTTTCAACGGAAACCAGACTTGGAAATACTACACTAAAAAAAGCTGTAGAAGACTCTAAAAATTCTGAATTATTAAAGTTATATAATTGGTCTTTTGAAGTTAATAAATCTATTAGTAAAATTGTACGAAATGTGCCTCCCTTTCCATATGTTAAAAAAAGTTTGGAAAAAATAAGCAGACATGCTGATAGTATTGTAATTAGTTCGGCAAATCAGGAATCTCTTAACCGTGAATGGTCTGAAAATGAGCTGGATCAATATGTCAGATTTATAGCCGGGCAGGAATGGGGGAACAAAAAAAATTGTTTTAGTCAGGCAGCCGCAGATAAATATTCCCATGGCAAAACATTAATGATCGGAGATGCCCCTGGTGATATGGCAGCTGCAAAATCAAACAATGCTTTGTTTTTTCCTATTATTCCCGGGGAAGAGGTGAAATCCTGGGAATTATTGTACAATGAGGGTTTAGACAGGTTTTTCGAAGGCAGCTATTCCGGTAAATATGAGTTAAAGTTGAAAAAAGAATTTTTAGCACATCTGCCGGAACATCCATCCTGGCGTACAAATTTAAAGAGGTCAGTATGATATATTTCCAAAGAAGCGGTGTTAGGCAGGTTCTAACTGATGACGATTTAAATAAAGGGATATCCGAAGCATTGGGTCAGTTAGGAAAGGAAAAAAAATTAGAAAGAGTTCTTGCAATCCCACCGGATATTACACGTTATCATTCCAAAGCCGGAGTTCTGACTTCTTTTGCATATGAACATCTGGGAGATCGCCTGACAGATATACTTCCAGCCCTTGGAACTCATACTCCTATGACTGACAATGAGATCCGTAAAATGTTTCCAGGTATTCCAACCAGCCTTTTTAGAGAGCATGAGTGGAAAAAAGATCTTACAACCCTTGGTACTGTTCCGGGGACTTTTATCAATAAAATTACAGAGGGTAAGTTGGATTTTGACTGGCCTGCACAGGTCAATTCCCTTCTAGTAGATGGAAAATTTGATTTAATTTTATCCATAGGTCAGGTTGTTCCTCATGAGGTAGTTGGTATGGCCAACTATAATAAGAATATTTTTATTGGAACAGGCGGCAAAGAAGGAATAAATAAGAGCCATTTTATCGGTGCTGTTTATGGAATGGAAAGGATGATGGGCAGGGCCGATACTCCTGTCAGAAGAGTTCTTAACTATGCAAGTGATAATTATGCAGGTAATCTTCCAATAGTGTATATCCTGACTGTAATCGGATTGGATGAGAATGGTGATACTGTAACCAGAGGGCTTTTTATTGGTGATGATTATGCTTGTTTTCAGGCAGCATCAGAATTATCCTTGAAAGTGAATTTTAAAATGCTGGATAAACCTCTCAAAAAGGTTGTTGTCTATCTTGATCCTGATGAATTTCGAAGTACCTGGCTTGGAAATAAAAGTATTTACCGAACAAGAATGGCTATTGCAGATGGAGGCGAGCTTATCATTCTTGCTCCTGGTGTAAAGGAGTTTGGAGAAGATCCTGATATAGACAGACTTATCCGGAAGTATGGGTATTTTGGTACAGATAAGACTTTGAAAGCAGTTAAGGAAAATAAAGAGCTCCAGGATAGTCTTGGGGCTGCGGCACACCTTATTCATGGTAGTTCCGAGGGACGGTTTTCTATTACCTATTGTCCCGGGTATCTTAGTAAAGAAGAGATAGAAGATGTTAACTTTAACTATGGTTCATTGGACAAAATGACAAAACATTACAATCCTGATAAACTTAAAGAAGGATTTAATATTCTTGAGGGTGGAGAAGAGGTATATTATATATCGAACCCTGCTCTGGGGCTCTGGGCACATAAAGATAGATTAGGAAGATAACATGGGCGATACAAAATATCAGGGTTCCGTATTAATCGAAAGCGTAAAATAAGGAGAAAATAAAATGGAAAAATCAGATATCGGTCTTATAGGACTGGCTGTAATGGGACAAAATTTAGTTTTAAATATGAGTGATCACGGTTATTCAGTTACTGTGTACAACAGAACTACTGCAAAGGTTGATGATTTTCTTAATGGGCCGGCTTCGGGAAAAGAAAGTATTACTGGTGCACACGATCTCACTTCTTTTGTTGAATCTTTAAAATCTCCCAGAAAAATTATGATGATGGTAAAAGCCGGAGAGGTTGTAGATAAATTTATAGATCAGCTGGTTCCCCTTTTAGATAAAGGAGATATTATAATTGATGGTGGAAATTCTCATTTTCCAGATACAAACAGAAGGACAGCAGAGCTTGAAGCAAAGGGCTTGTTGTTTATTGGTACCGGAGTTTCCGGAGGTGAAGAGGGAGCAAGAATTGGTCCTTCCTTAATGCCCGGGGGTTCTCCAAAAGCCTGGCCTTTGGTTAAGGATATCTTGCAGGATATTTCTGCAAAAACAGAATCCGGGGAAGCCTGTTGTGACTGGGTTGGAGAAAATGGTGCAGGGCATTATGTAAAAATGGTCCATAATGGAATTGAATATGGTGATATGCAGCTGATTACCGAAGCTTACCACTTAATGAAATCCGGGCTGGGTCTGAGTGCAGATGAAATGCATGATGTTTTTGACGGATGGAATAATGGGCCTCTGGATTCCTATCTTATAGAAATTACCAGAAATATAATGGCTGTTAAAGATACAGATGGTTCTCCTTTGGTAGAGAAAATACTCGATACTGCAGGACAGAAGGGTACCGGGAAATGGACAGGTATAAGTGCTTTGGATATGGGAATGCCTGTTACCCTTATTGGGGAAGCAGTATTTTCAAGATGCCTGTCTGCTTTAAAAGATGAAAGGGTAGAAGCCTCTAAATTGATAAAAGGAAATATTACAAATTTTTCCGGAAATAAAAAAGAATTTATAGATGATCTTGAACAGGCCCTTCTGGCCTCAAAGCTTGTATCCTATGCACAGGGATTTATGTTAATGAGAGAAGCTGCAAAGGAGAATGACTGGAAGCTTAA
>JALTGJ010000221.1 GCA_027077185.1 Spirochaetales bacterium
ATTTTTTTCTGAACAGATTTTAAAGATGTCCTCTTGATATTTTCTTGGAATTATACCCTCTAAAAATTTCATATTTTAAAACATAGAAAGATTATTAAATAGTTTTTCATTATAAATGAATATGGACAAAAAGAATCTGGTGGTTATTTTTTCATTATCTTTAATCTTAATTTTATCTATCTCTTTTGTTTCTGCGGGATTCTTTTCGAATTTCTGGTCTAAGATAACTGGAAAGGCAACTTCAGTATGTATAGATAGTGATGCAGATTCTGCTCACTTTTATGGTGTTAATTATTATGTTCAGGGAAATTATGATGGAAACGAGGATAGATGTATAGATGTGACAGGGAATGTTCTTGTAGAATTTTATTGTAATCCTGATGGAACTATGAATGCTAAAGATTATGATTGTTCGAGTGAAGGAAAAGTTTGTCTAAATGGTGCTTGTACTGTTGCTAATCCTCCAAAGCCAAGTTGTGTTGATTCAGATGGGGGCATTATTCCAGGTGTTTTTGGTAATTGTACAGATGCTAATGGAGATTATTATGATGGTTGCTTTTTAGATACCACTAAAGTAAAAGAGTATTATTGCTCTAATGGTTTTTGTACATATACTAGTTCTACCTGCCCCTCTGGAGAATATTGTTCTAATGGAGAATGCATCTCTCTTTCTACTAGTACAAGTTGCCTTGATACAGATAAAAACCCAACTTATCCTGATGGAAAAAATTATTATTTAAACGGTTCTTTTGGTGACAATGCTGATTCTTGTTCAGGAAATATTTTAATAGAATATTTTTGTTCCTCTCATCAAAACCGTAGAACAGGAGAGACATATTATTCTAAAAATTCTACACATTATGATTGTTCTACAGAAGGAAAAGTTTGTCTAAATGGTGCTTGTATTACCCCTCCTTCTTTTTGTGGAGATGGAACTTGTGATTCTTCTATTGGAGAAAATTGTAATACTTGTGTAAAGGATTGTTCTTGTTCTCAAGACCAGATTTGTTCTTCTGAAGGAGTTTGTACTCAGCAGGTAGCTCCTTT
>JALTGJ010000222.1:0-1402 GCA_027077185.1 Spirochaetales bacterium
AGGTATTGAACCCAGAAAAAGTATGGTTGAAATAAAAGAAAAAGACATAGAAGCAGCACAAACAGTAATTGATAATAAAAAAGAAGAAATTGCTCAGAAAGAATCGGAATTACAGGCAGAAAAGGATCAGTTAGCAAATAACTCTGGGAATTTAAGTGATCAGGAAATTGCATCAAAGCAAACTGAAATTGCTCAAAAAGAACTAACTCTTAATCAGAATAAAGAGGAAGTAAAGAAAGAGGACGTTGTTCAGAAGGATAGGCAGGAGGCAGTACAGAAGGAAAGAGAACAAATAGCAAAAGATGAAAATAAACTAATAGAAAATCAGCAGACACCCCAGCTTGCTTTGTCCAATGCCAGTATGGTTCCCTTTCTGGTTATTGACAATAAAACTTCAGATTATTTGGGGCGGATTGCTTTAATAAATACTGAAACAGGCGAAATCCAAAAAAAATCATCAATTAATACTGTTAGAGGAAGGCGTTATTATCTTTTGAACAGGAACTTATTAATGGTTTCCGGGATTGATAAAGCACCTCAAAGTGTAAGATTAATATTCCTAAATTCTGAGACTCTGGAAGTTATAAGCCAGGGTAATTATGATGTTTTTAGTGACTCTGATATATTAATAAATGGGAAAAATATATATGCAGTAGTACGGGAAAATGATACCTGGTATGTTGGAAAGTTTAATATAGAACTAAAATTACAGTCCAGATCCGACCAGGAGGTTCTTAGCTATACTCCTCTTCAGTTAAATAATGGTATTTTATATGCTCAGCTTGTTAGTGGTAAAATAGCACCAATGAGTCCGGATACTTTAAAAAGTCTGGGAAAATAATAATTTTTGAAAAAATTTTCTGATACTAATAAACAATTTTCGGAAAAATCCCGGGTTTTTAAGTTTTTCAAGCTTTGAATATGCATCAACTATTTCTTCTGCAGTAAAATCTTTTCTATAAAGATTTTCTTCTATTTCCATTTCAAGTTTACTTATTTTTCCGGGAGCATCGACAACTGTTACCTCAATTTTATTCCAGCCAAGCTTTTTAGCTGATTCAAGCCTTCTGTACCCTGCAATTAGTTCATTTTCTTTATTAACAACTATAGGATTCATGAGTCCATGAAGTTTCATACTTTCTGCAAGTTCGTTTATATTGCCAATTTCTTTTCTTATTCGTTTTTTTATTTGAACTTCATTTACTCTCATCAGCATGCTTGTTAATCCAGCAGAGGATTTGCTTTCGGGCTTGTGTCCCCACTGTCCTGAAGCAGATTTGTCGTATCAGAATTTGTATTGGTATTGAAAATATCTGTTGACGGAGTTTTTAAATCAAATGTATCAACACCAAAATCCTCTATTGAAAGAATATCCTGTAAGCCGTTTACAAGCTCTTCATCC
>JALTGJ010000222.1:1412-3541 GCA_027077185.1 Spirochaetales bacterium
ATATAGCACACACTTTCATTTCCACAAGTCCTGTTTCAGGCTTTTGAAAATCAATGCGTTTAAGGCCGCTATGTATAGCTTTCATATATTCTGCCCAAACCGGTCCCGCTGCTGTTGCTCCAGTCAATTCTCTACCCAGTGAATTCCCCGGTGTATCAAATCCAAACCAAATTGCAGTAGTATAGTAGGGAGAAAATCCTACAGTCCATGCATCTCCCCAGTTTTGTGTAGTTCCGGTTTTTCCTGCCATTGGCATTCCGTCAAATCCGCCAATATTAACTCTTCTCCATCTTAGGGTTCCATATTCTACAGTACTTTGAAGCATTGAAACCATAATATATGCATTTTGGGGAGTCATTATTTCATTTTCTTTACCCCGGCTGTTTAACTGTTCTCTTAGTCTCTCTTTTTCTGGTTCAAGCACTACGTTTCCATTTCTGTCCAAAACTGAAATAATAGAAATTGGTACTACAGCCTTCCCCTGATTTGGAAATGTTGCAAAAGCTCTGACCATATTTATCGGAGCTACTGCTGTTATTCCCAGTCCCAGAGGGAAGCTTCTTGGGAAAAGGGTTCTGTTTTCCGCCTGATCCTCCATACCCAGCAATTTTGAAGCTCTTTCTATTGCCGGCTCAAAACCAAGTCCATCCAGAACCTGAAGGGACGGAACATTCATTGATGTAGCGAGTGCATGTCTTAATAATACCGAACCTTCCCATTCTCCAAGGTAGTTGGTAGGTGTGTACTTATTTCCGGCATCATCAAAAAACACAATAGGACCGTCATATAACCTTGTAGCAGTTGTAAACTTTCCTGAACCGATAGCGGCAGAATAGTACAAAGGTTTAAAACTAGAGCCAGGCTGTACTTTTGCATCTACAGCTCTGTTATATTTTTTAGTTTCAAAATCACTTCCACCAACCATGCTTAATATATGGCCGCTATGATCGTCTATAGTAATTAAAGCTCCCTCAACAGTTGTTTTTTTTGCAGAAAGCTGATCTTTAACAGCAGCATATTTAGTTAGTTCCTTAACGTCGTTCATCCCAAACATTAGTGACATAATATCCAGAGTAGGGCTTATTGTCCTATAAAATTCTTTCCGGGAAGCCTTTTTCTGCTTTGAACCTGCAACCTGTATATCATCAAGATTAAAAAGAAGACTCAGCATATCTACAATTGGAACGTAGGTTTTATCTACTATACCAAGTCGGGAGTCCGATTTTGATTTATATTTTTCATTAATACTATGAAATGCTTTATTCATTACTTTATCAGCAATTGCCTGATATCCAAGGTCAAGGGTTGTATTAACAATATAGCCGTCTTTATTTATATCAACTGCACCATAAAGCATGTCATTCAGTTGAATTCTTACATATTCACTAAAATAAGGAGCTTTGCTGTTATTATCAAAATATGCACTGGAAATATTGGACCTTGTATAATTATAAGTATCCCAATAATTTTGAAAGGACAGATCTGCTTCATCCTGTGTTGCATATCCAAGATTAACCATTTGGTTTAGTACATCTATCTGCCTGGCTCTGGCACGTTCAGGATGATTTATAGGTGAATAGAGAGCTGGACTGGCAAGCTGAATAACAAGTATTGCAGATTCAGCCAGGCTTATATCCCTCGCACTGTGACCAAAATAAAATTGTGATGCTGCTTCAACACCATAGGCATTATGTCCAAAGTACATCTGGTTTGTATATATTCCCAAAATTTCATTTTTTGAAAGATCTCTCTCAAACTGAAATGCATACCAGACTTCTTTTAATTTTCTTTTAATTGAAATTTCAGACCGGTCTGCATAATGCCTTCCTGCAACCTGCATTGTAAGGGTACTGAAACCAGAAAAATATTTTCCGGTAATTATATTAAATGCTGCTCTGAAAAACTGTCCAAGATCAACACCTTTATGTGAAAAGAAATGGCTGTCTTCTCTACTTATAAGAGCATAAAGAAAAGTTTTGGGAAGTTCATCAACAGGAACAATATCTCTTTTTTCATCAGAAAAAATTTCGGTAATTAATTCTCCATGTCTATCAAGAATCTGTGTTGGCAGAGCAGGTACATAAGAGCTTAAATCACCTCTGACATCAGTATTATGGCTTCCAGAAAGG
>JALTGJ010000223.1 GCA_027077185.1 Spirochaetales bacterium
AACTGTAACTTTTATATTGTGCTTGTAATACCCTTTATTTTTAAATTTTAAGCGTTTTAATATAGTCGTTTGTTTGAAAATTATTTTCCATCGTTCTTCCCTTTTAGTTTTTCTAAAATATCGCTGGCATCTATTGCTAATTTTAAGAAAGCAAACCATTTTTTACCAGCATCTTTTAGGCTTGCCCCAAAATGGTAAACCGTATTGCTGTCAATAATCATGAATCTGTCGTGGGCAGTAGGTAGTTTTTTAATTTCTATTTTGGGGTATTGAGCATTGTGTTTTTGTAAATCTTGTTTAGTCGTTTTATCTAATGCTTTAGTATAAATAGTAGCACTTACGTTTTTACTTCTTTTGGTTAGTTGCTTAAAAACGCTATCGTCAATATAGTTATCTATAATAATTATAGATTCATTAGCGGAGCGTATAATATCGGCAATAAGAGTATAAGCATCAAATATCTGTCCATTGTAAAAAATATTTTGTTTTGGCGGTAAATTGGCATTGATTTGAAGGTCTATGCCTTGTACTTTTTCTGTTAGATCTTGCAAATTATCTTCAATGCGGTTCATCCTGTTGTTTAAAGCGTAACCTTTTAACAGATAGTCTTTTAAAATTTTATTAGCCCAAATACGAAATTGGGTGCCACGGATTGAATTAACCCTATACCCAACCGAAATAATTACATCCAAAGAGTAATGATTAACGAGGTATTTTTTGCCGTCGGAAGCAGTTGTTCGGAATTTCCGAACAACTGATTTTTCATCCAACTCTCCCGATTGAAATATATGTTTAATATGTTCGCTGATATTGGCTTTACTGCTATTAAACAAGGTAACAATTTGTGCTTGTATCAGCCAAATGGTTTCTTCCTCAACTCTTACTTCAATTTGTTGATTAAGCTCTTCTGATTGATATAGGACTATTTCGTTTTTCATCATTATCCTTCAACCTTAAAAGGTGGAACAATACCTAATTCATTGCAAAAGCCTATTATTTCAGCGTTTACTTCTTTGTAGTCTGTAACTTCTTCACCTTCCAAAAGTCCATTGGCATACATATACTGCTTTTCACTCAGGTTTAATTCTGAATGATACTTTTTTTCGAAAGATTTTTGAAATAAACTCATTTACTAACCTTCTGTTATAAACATCTGAATACTTTTACAAATAATATAATAAATAAAACGAATTTAACAGAATAAAATGATATTATTTTTATCTATTAAATTCTACAGTAAACAATGCGTTAGGAAGGGCGCCGCAGGCGGTCGGTATTTGTGTAGGGGCGCCCCTGGGTGGGCGTCCATATACAAATACCGACGGAACCCCTGGATAGCCTGACCCTGTGTCCGGTTATTGAGTGATTGCCATGTTTCTGTTCAAAACATGACTATTTAGTTTAATGCAGGCAATTGTATCGAAATACCGGGCACGGGGGAACGTCCAATTAGATCATAAGAGATTTTTCTATCATAAAAAAAGGCACTAATCTCTTGATCTTTAATTATAAAAAATACATGTTGTTAAAATGAATGATAATTTAAATACAACTTCAGAAATTTTTGAAGGATCCATAAGACCTGTCATTATTAAACTGTCCCTTCCTATTTTTCTTGGGATGATCGTACAGGTAATTTACAATGTTACAGATACATTTTGGGTTGCACGGATAGATCTTTCGGACCCTTCTTACATGGGAGGAACAGCTATTGTCTTTCCCCTAATATTTTTCTTTATGGCACTTGGAAACGGATTACAGGTAGGAGTAAGCTCTCTTGTCGCCCGGGCAATAGGAGACAATAATTCAAAAATTTTAAGTACAACTGCAGAGTCTGGAATGCTTATAGGTTTATTACTATCGGTATTTACCCTTGGTGTAACCCTCCCTTTTTCATCTCAGATTCTCACAGCCCTTGGAGCAAAAGGTAATTACTATATCCATGGGCTCGAATATTTTAGATATATTATACCTGCAGGACCTATAATTTTTATCTCTGTTATTTTCAGTGGAATACTTCAGGGTGAAGGCCTTATGAAGTATGTAATGAATTCAATGATTATCGGTACTGTCCTTAATATAATTCTTGATCCTATCTTCATCTTTCTTCTGAACCTTGATGTCCGGGGTGCATCACTTGCAACTGTAATTGCCCAGGGGGTGGCAATGGTTTATATAATTACAGTATTTCTTAGAAACAAGTCATCCATTAAAATTGACTGGTCAGCATCCAATATTAAAACCAAAACAATTAAAAATATACTGGCAATTGGACTTCCCCAGTCCTTTGCATTAATAATAATGTCACTAAGTTTTTTTATATTCAATAAAATTGTAATTGGTATTGATGAACTGGCTCTTACTGCATTTGCACTGTGCGGCCGTTTTGAGCAATTAATGCTGATGCCTGCATTTGCAATAGGTGCAGCTGTTATTACAATTGTCGGGCAAAATGCCGGTCGGGGTAATTTTGCCAGGATCAGAAAAACCATGAACGAGGCATGGCTCCTTGGATTAATAGCAGTAGGCCTTCTAACAGCTGGAATGGTTATCTTCGCCCCCTGGATATTCAAACCATTTACAAACATAGAAAAAGTACGTTGGTATGCAGTCATGCAGTACAGAATTCTGGGAGTATCCTACCTTGCAGCTTTAATAGGTATAACAGGACGTTCTTTTTTTCAGGCAATAGGTTACCCTCTGCCTGCACTGTTTCTTACATTACTAAGACTTATTCTTATAGCTCTTCCGGTTATGGTTGTACTGGTTTATGTTTTTAACATGGGCATGTACGGTGTATGGATAGGCCTTGCTTCTGCAAGTCTAACATCTATGACTGTTTCATTGTTGTGGGTACGAAAAACCATCAGCAAACTTGAATCAGGGGAGATAAGTGTCCGGTAGCTGTGCAGAGAAGCATTAAAACACATAGTCCAACCTTACTGTTATGTTAGTATTTTTTTCTTCAATTACCATACTGCAACCGGAAAATCTTCTATCCTGGTTGTATAACAGGGGGAGAGATAGGCTCTACGCATTCCCCAGTCCGTTCTAAATTCACTTCCACAGGGATGTACTGTATGCTGTCCATATTTGCTATTAATAGCATCAATCTTTTCAGATAGATCCAGTTTCTTCCTGTTGCCGCCATCAAAGAAATTCATCTGCCTGCCTGTAATGGGCTCTATACCAAAAAGAAAGATCGTTGTTCGCCAGTATTCAAAACCGGAAAAGTAGAGTTTTTTCAACAGAGCCCTGGCAGCAGAGATTATATCAGGAAGATAATCTGTAGGTGCTATCTCTACAGAAGCATTTTTGCCATAGTGCCCTACGGAACCCGATGATTCCAGAGATACTGCAACAGAGCTTGTTGTACATTCCTGAAGTCTCAACTTTTCTACGGCTAGTTCTGCATAGTAGGATATGGCCTCATACAGTATTGAGAGTTCTTTAACAGGAACCCTGAACTGTCTTGCACTGATTATTCCCTTTCTGGGGTCGGCTTCTATCTTTAAATCAGCCATAGAAATCCCTTTCAATTCTCTCTGAAGCCTCCATCCTACTGATGTCATCTCCTTTTTTACAATCCATTCCGGAACTCGTATAAAATCGGCTGCTGTCTTAATACCGGATGCTTCCAGTTTATCTGCATAGGCTCTACCTATACCCCAGATATCTTCTACAGGGGTTAATTCCAGAGCTTCGAAAATCTCCCTGTCAGTTTCCAATACAAGAATGCCTTTATCCTTCTTTGCCAGTCTCTGAGCTGCTTTAGCCAGGGCTTTGGTCGGAGCTATTCCAACTGTAGTGGGAATAAGAGTCTGTTTTTTAATAATCCTGCGGATATTCTTACCATATGCAGCAGGATCTTTGAATCCGGAAAGGTCAATAAATGCCTCATCTATTGAGTAAACTTCAACCTTTGGAGATAGGCCCCGGAGGGTTTCCATCACCCTCCAGGAGATATCACTGTAGAGGGTATAATTTGAAGAGAAAAAGACAACACCATTTTTATTGATTACAGGCTTAGCCTCTTTAAATCTTACCCCTCTTTTTAATCCCAGGTTTTTAGCTTCGGAATTAAGAGCAATTATCCAGTGATCATTATTTGACAATACAATAATAGGGGTTCTCTTTAGATCCGGCCTAAAGGCTCTCTCACAGGAACAGTAAAAGCTTTCACAATCAACTAATCCTATCATGACTTTCGTAAGAGGCGTACCAGGCGGCTTACAACCCCTATAATCTCAGGTTCACTTCCGGTGTAATCCCCAATACGGAATTCTCCATCTACAGTTAAAATAACTAAATCTCCAATTACCGGAACCAGGGAGCAATCAACTATGGCAAGGTCTTTATCATTTATATTAAATTCATCGTATTCACTGCCTTTTATAGAAAAAAAATACATGGCATGTGGCTTTGGCAGCAACAGGCTGTTCCAGTCAATATCATTATCTGTATAAGCCTCTGCAGGAGAGCCAAACCCAGTTGTACGTTGATTACGTTTCATAACAGCATAATACTACTTAACGTATGTCTAGTAAAGAGGAAAATTTATTTTAGCTCATATTAACTATCAGTGACAAACCCCGCCATGGATACAATATGGTGCAGATTCCTGTTTTTAAGCCGGAACACCCATAAACGAATGCTACTCTATTACCCCCACAGCATCTTCCACTGCCTGAAGAATATCTCCATCTTTAATAAGCCCCAGCATCTTCTCCATATCCGGATACATAACCCTGTCTTCTCCCAGATGGGGAATATTTTTTCGAATTTCCTTCCAGGCTGCATTAGTACCTGTACCAGGCCGCAGCTCCCTCTGAAAATCTATTCCCTGAGCCGCCGCAAGCATCTCTATGGCAATTATCTGCTCAACATTATGAATTATATCCACTGCATGACGGCCGGCTATAGGTCCCATACTAACATGATCCTCCTGACCGGCGGATGTAGGAATAGAATCCACACTTGCAGGATGAGCCAGTATCTTATTTTCAGAAACAAGAGCCGCAGCAGTATATTGAGCAATCATATAACCTGAGTTTAAACCGCTGTCTTCTGCCAAAAAGGGCGGTAAGCCCGAAACATGAGGATTAACCAGTCTGTCTGCAGTACGTTCAGAAATATTACCAATTTCAGCCATGGCAATTCCCAGAAAATCCAGAGCAAAGGCAAGAGGCTCACCATGAAAGTTTCCACCGGATATAGCTTCTTCAGGGTCGTCAAATATTAAGGGGTTATCGGTTGCAGAGTTAATCTCTATGGAAAAAACACCTTTTACATATTCTATAGTATCCATAACTGCCCCATAAACCTGGGGAATACATCGAAGAGTATAGGCATCCTGAACTTTTTCACAGTTTTTATGGCTTGCTACAATCTCACTGCTTTGAATAAGCTGCCGCATATTTGAGGCACAACGCATCTGACCGGGATGGGGGCGTATGGCGTGAATGCGTGCATCATATGCCTTCGAAGTGCCCCTTAGAGCTTCAAGACTCATTGCACCTGCTATTTGCGCATGTTTTAGAAGTTTTTCCGCGTCATCCACGGCAAGGCATCCCAGACTTGACATTATTTGAGTACCGTTTATAAGTGCAAGCCCCTCTTTGGGCTGTAGTTTAACCGGTTTAAGATTTGCATTTTTCAGAACACGAAGAGAAGGTACTCTTTTACCATTCGCAATACACTCACCTTCCCCCATAAGTACAAGAGCAAGATGTGCTAATGGTGAAAGATCTCCACTGGCACCAACAGAGCCCTGCCGGGGAATATATGGAAAGATTCTATTATTAAGCAGCTCAAGAAGCAATTCTATGACAACAACCCTTATGCCGGAAAAGCCTTTACTTACAGCATTGGCGCGCAAAAGAATTATTCCCCTTATAACATCTTCAGGGAAAGGTTCCCCCACACTTGTCGCATGGGATCGTATAAGATTTTCCTGCATTTTCTCTGCATCTGCACTTGAGATAAGTGTATTGGCAAGCTCTCCTACACCAGTAGTAATTCCATAAACAACCCTTTCTTCTTTTAGGACCTTTTCAACATAATTTCTGGATTTTTCTATACCTGGAACTGCACCTGAACTTAATCTAACTTTTTCAAAATCACGACATACATTTATAACATCATTTATTGTTAAAGAATTTCCATCGATACTAATCATTTCTCCCTCCCTTCTCCCGTCTCCAGTCTCCCATCTCCAGTCTCCCATCTTCCTTCTCATGCCAGCCAGGTAAAACTGGAAATTAAATAAACAATATATATTCCAAAAAGAATAATACCATAACGTCTGGTAACTGCTTTTTTGGCAATAAGTGTTGATCCTCTAAAAACAAGAAGAGCAAGGATCATTACAGGAAACTGAAATCTAAAAAACGATGAAGGAACTAACAAACCTTTGGAAGTTACGGAAGCTGACACACCTACTACAAAAAGTACATTTAAAATATCCGCACCAATTATATTTCCAATGGCAAGTTCCCCATGCCCCTTTCTGGCAGCCGTAATAGCTGTAACAAGTTCCGGAAGAGATGTCCCAAAAGCAACAAGAGTTGCAGCAATTATACTTTGGGGAATACCCACTCTTACAGCACTAATTTCTACAGTTGGTATAAGAATTTTTGAAGAAACTATTATCAGAACAATACCAGCTATCATTTTAAGAAGGACAATAAATGACGAACCAGACTCATGCTCTACTATTTCATCTACAAGAGAATCCTGAGAATTATCATTTTTCACATTTTTCATTGTAAATACTATGTAAACGATTAAAAGTAGTACAAAAACAAAGCCAATGTACTGTTGAATATTTCCATCCTTTGTAAATATTGAATCCAGGGAAAACCAGGGGATCGAAACCATCACAAGAAGTGAACCGGCACCAAACTGAAGCCAGCCCTGGAGTTTGGTTGCCTGCTTATTAAAAGAAAGGGGGGCAATAAAAGATGCAAGCCCAATAATAAGAGCTGTATCACAAATTATAGATCCAACTGCATTTCCCAAAGCAAGACCAGGATTCCCCTGAAGTGCAGCACCAACAGAAACTGCCGCTTCCGGGAGGGTTGTCCCCAAACTTACAATAGTTGCTCCAATAACCATTTTTGGGATACCCCATTTAACAGAAAGAGCAACTGCTTCGTCCACAAGAATATCAGCTCCTTTTGCAAGGACATATAAAGCAAAAGCTGCAATTAGCACCAATACAATAAGAGGGAGATTTTCCAGGCCTGATCTTAATAATTCTTCCACATTTTACTCCTATAATCGCTTACGACTAATATAGGTCCCCTACACTCTGCGTAGCCCATATTATCTTTTTACGAGCACTTTCCTTTGATTTATATGGATAAATTTTGTCCACACTAATTTCACGGAAAGTCTCTATCGCTGAATGATAAAACAGGCCTTATATTGATATCAAAATAATAATTAAGAATCTTTTTATCATTCCACCTCTTTATTCTGTTCAGTCAGAATACTAGGTTAGCGCAGACCCTGTGTCAACACTGTTAGCTATTGAATTAATCGCATTTATATGCTTTCCTGACTAAACATTTATTTTTCATTCCGGAGGTTCCTTGGAAGAACATAATTTTTTTGAAACATATCATATAGATCCTCTGGCCTTCGATCATAGTGGATTAAAATGGGAAGAACTAAAAGATATATCTGATAATTATAATACTATTAAAAGTGAACTGGATACTGCCGGAAAGAAGATAGTTGAACAGATTCTACAGACAGAGCATGTACACTCTATTAACTACAGAGTTAAAAAAAATGAACATTTGATAGAAAAAATAATTAGAAAAACTATACAGACCCCCACTAGAAAAATTAATACAAATAATTATAAAGATGAAATAACTGACTTGATGGGTATAAGAGCACTGCATTTATTCAAGGAAGACTGGATTCATGTTAACAATTTTATTAAAAAAAATTGGGAATTTAAAGAACCTCCCGTTGCGTATGTCCGAAACGGAGACTCAAAAAAAATACTGGACTACTACCGGAATAATAAATGCAAGGTAGAAGAGCATCCATATGGATACAGATCAGTTCATTATATACTAAAATCAAAATATAACGATAATCAATATTTTATAGAATTACAGGTTCGTACAATTTTTGAAGAAGCATGGGGAGAAATTGATCATGCAATCCGATATCCCTATCATGCAGACAAAGAACTTTTATTCCGGCTTTCTTCTATTTTAAATAGAATCGCCGGTAGTGCAGATGAACTTGGAACATATATTCGATACTTAAAAAACCAAACAGAAAGAACAGAGAAAAATTACGCCAGAGAAATTAATAATAAAAATTCAATTATCGATAACCTAAAAAAACAGATCAATGCCCTGGGAATTGCAAATGATGAAAAGTCCAGGATAACAGAAACCCTTGATCAACTTGAAAAAGAACCTGGCAGTACTCTCGAAAACAGCGATGATCTACTTTGGCTGGATACCTTTATCCAGACTCCGTTATTTAAAAATATTTCTTCCAAAATAGAAGAAATAACAAAATCAGATCAGTTTACTCCCATCAATGTAAGTGAAAGCGATCTTGAAATTATGAAGAAGGCTCAATCTGGCTTATTTAAAATGCTCCAGGAACCCGATAAGCTAAAAGAATTATTGTCCAATGAACATGTCACAAAACTCCTTGGACAATTGGAAGATAATAATAAATAATTTTTCAGGTCGAACCTGAATCTATCAAAGAAAAACAAAGGGAGTATCTATGTATATTTTATATGCTCTAACTGCTGCTGCAATTATCATATCATTTCTCCTTGACCGTAAAAAAACCAAAAAAGCACTTATGGTCGGGTTAAAAAAACTTTGGAAAATCACACCGACATTTACATTAGTTCTTGTTTCCGTGGCAATAGTACTCTATTTTGTACCTGATAATATGATTGTTGAATATTTGGGGAATTCAAGTTCTTACTTTGGAGTTATTACAGCTTCAATGATTGGTTCAATAGCTGTAATGCCGGGACCAATAGTGTACCCCCTTTGTAAAATACTCCTGGAGAAAGGTGTTTCATATACTGTAATAGCTGCATTTTCATCATCTTTGATGATGGTGGGAATTCTTACATTCCCAATAGAAAGCGCTTACTTTGGTAAAAAATTTGCGGTAATAAGAAACATTGCCAGTCTGTTTACATCATTAATTATAGCCCTTGTATTTTCACTTGTCAGTGGTATTTTATTATGAGAAGTTTAAAAAAACTTCCCATTGGGTCAATTCTGTTTACACTATTTCTTGTTTTAGCAGGAATTTCATTTTTTATTAAATTTGAACCAGGTATTGCAATTGCTAAAAATTTCGGACTTTTTTCTTTGCAAATGGTTAAGGTATTACCTGCAGTTTTTATTCTAATTGGTCTTTTTGATGTCTGGGTAAAAAGAGAAACGATTATAAAACATCTGGGTAAGGGAGGAGGTATTAAAAGTTTTGTCTGGGTATTTCTATTAGCAGCACCAATGGCCGGTGGACTGCTTCCAGCCTTTCCAATTGCTTATACCCTGTATAAAAAAGGAGCCCGTCTTACAGTTGTATTAACTTTTCTTGGTGCTGTAGGTATTGCCCGGGCTCCAATGGTCTTTTTTGAATCGGCCTTTCTGGGGTGGAAGTTCAGCATTATCCGCATACTAGCCTCAATCCCTCTTGTAATAGTTACTGGTATTACTTTAGGAAACTCACTGGAAAAAAACGGATACATATTACCAAAAAGGAACGATTAAAAAAGCATTAAAATCCACATCTTGATATTTATTTTCAGCTGTTATATATCTATTGAGCATATATTTTTAAACCTAAGAAATAATTTACCTTAAGGGGATAAATATGGATATGAAATGGAATCTTGATGCTCTTTACACATCCTTTGAATCGGATATTTTCTTAAATGATATAAAAGAGCTTGATACAAATATAAAAAAACTTAACAACTGGACAGAAAAAGAGCTGATTCAATCTGCTGCAGTTCAGGATAACCATGCAGATATTGGAAATATTATCAGAAAATATCTGGACTTATATATTAACATAAGAAAGCTATATTCAGCACTATCTGCATACTCCGAACTTACTTTCAGTGTAGATGCATCCAACAATACTGCAAAAAAATATACAGAGATACTGGAACAAAAATTACCCGAAATAACAAAAGCTGACGTACAATTTACACGCTGGCTTGCTCTGGTTAAAAATATTGATAAAGTTATTAAAAACTCTGGCCTTTTAAAGGAACACAACTTTTATTTAAAGGAACTAAAAGAGAAAAGTAAATATCTATTAACAGATAAAGAAGAGATTCTAGCATCAAAACTTAAAAACACAGGATCAAATGCATGGTCTCAGCTTTGGAATGTTCTGACATCTAAAGTAAAAGTTGAAATAGAAATTTATGG
>JALTGJ010000224.1 GCA_027077185.1 Spirochaetales bacterium
TTAAAATCATCTGTATGATAGATCATTCCCATGGGAACCATGGAATAAAGAGGTGCATTCTGACCAAGATATACTTTGTCAATAAAATCCTGACGATTAACTAAAGCACTTATTGCCTGTCGAAGATCCTTATCAGCAAAAACACCTTCCGAAGTTTCATAACAGATATACCGGATATAAGGTCCCTGCAGTTTGTTTGTGATAATATCAGATTTTTTTGCAAGATCCTTTATATCAGAGGGATTAAGTGTTTTATATGCAAGATCAAGTTCACCTGCTTCAAGAGCAAGTCTCATTGTTGTAGCATCAGCAAAATAACGAATAATTATTCTGTCTATTTTAGGTGCAGCTCCCCAGTAATCAGGATTTGCTTCAAGAACTACTTCCTCGTCTCTCTTAAAAGATGCAACTTTGTATGGTCCAAGGCCAACCATCTGTCCACCGGCAAGTTCAGAAGGTTCTCTGATAATCTTGTCAGCAGGATAAACATTTGGATTTAATGGGAAGTAAGGAACCGTAGCTACAAGTGAAGGGAAATAGGCAATGGTATCAGGAAGAATAAATTTAACTGTATATTCATCTACAACTTCCACAGATTTTACAAAATCTGTTACCAGCCATGAGGGATCTCCACCTAAAGCCATAACTCTGTCAATTGACCATTTTACTGCATCTGCGTTAAAGGGGGAACCATCTGTAAATTTCAGTCCCTGTCTAAGCTTAAAAGTATATTCGTCTCCCTTTGCATTTGAAGTATAACTCTCGGCAAGTCCTGGAATAAGTTCTGTAGTCCCGGGAACATAGGCCAAAAGCCCTTGATAGATATTCTGAAAAATTTCCCAGGTATGGAAGTCATAAGCCGAAGCCGTGTCCATATCTGTAACCTTCTCAGTAGTACCATACACAAGAGTAGTAGGTTCTTCTTTTTGTGCATTGGCAAATCCGAAGGATGCCATTACCAGAAGTAAAACCATTACAACTAGAATTTTCTTCATACATTTCTCCTTTTTGAAAATATTCAGTAGAGTATACACTATAATTGTTTAAATATGAACAGTTTTTACAGTTTTTTGTTTTTTTATTCAATTGGTGATTAATTATTATTTCACCCTTGGAAAACAGGAATTTCTATGCTACTAATATACTATGGGGCTTTTAAATAAATCTGAATTATATATAAAACAATTTTCAGGATCTGATCCTATTATAAGGACAGTTCTGGAAAGACTTTATGCCAGAAAAGAAAAAGAACTTCTTGATAATATTCACATTCAAATGAATGCAGAAGTCTACAATGAACTTGTACGTAAAGGTTATTTTAAACGACGCAAAAGTGACAGATAGACAGTTATCCCGATAGATTTTTGTAGAACAAAAACACACTTCGGCAAGCTCAGTGCGGCCCTCGATAACCATTTGTTACTCAATGATAATGTTTACTGAGTTAGTCCGCTGTTTATGGTTTCCCACAAGGTATCGGACAGTACCTTTGAGCTCTTATATTCATCCTGTGTAATATCCACCGGTTTGTGAATTACCACTTTTACATTTGTTTTTCTTACTTTTCTATTTTCTTCATATATTTTAAAAGAATTATTTAATGAAACAGGAACAATTGTAGCTCCGGCTCTTATTGCCAGTTTTAAACTGCCGGGTTTAAATGGACCCATTTTTTGAGATTTACTCCTGGTTCCTTCAGGAAAAAGAACAATAGCATTTCCTGCCTGGATGGATTTTACCCCAACCTCAATAGCTTTAACTGCAGCATGGGGGGAACTCCGGTCAAGAAAAATACAGCCCATACCATGCATCCAGCCATTGAGTATCGGTATTTTGGAAAGTTCTTTTTTTGCAAGAAACCCTATTAATCTTGGAACATATCCTATTATAACCAAAATATCAAAGTAACTTTGATGGTTTGAAACTATACACAAATTTTTTGTATTAACAGATAGATTTTCCAGACCCTCAATTGAAACAGAACTTCCTGTAGCTTTAAAAAAATGCCTGGCCGTAAGACCACTCCCAAGGGTAATTATTTTTTTTGAACTTTCATATTTTCCAAATAAATTTAGTATTTGAGCTGGAAGAACAAAAATAAAATACGTTAAAGGAAGAGTAATTCCAAAGTATATTTTATAAATAACATCTTTTATCATACCAACCACCTAACCCATACTCAAAGAAGCTTTTAATGCCTTTTCCCATCGTTTTTTTACCATCAACCTTTTGGCTGAATCCATTTCCGGTTCAAAGGAATCATAACTCCTGTTCAGTTTAACAATTTCTTCAAAATTATTCCATATACCTGCTGACAAACCAGCAATATAGGCAGCTCCTGCTGCGGCAACTTCATGCTCATGGGACCTGTAAACAGTATAAGAAGACAGATCTGCCAGACACTGCAGAAGTAGATCTGAACGGCTTACTCCTCCATCAGTTTTTATTTTATTCACCCTTATACCTGTATCCTTTTCTATACCCTCAAGAATATCCACAACTCTTAATGAAATACCCTGCAATACAGCCCTCGCCACATGGCGTCTGTGTGTATTAAGGGAAAGTCCAAAAATTGAAGCTTTTGCAGTTGGTTTAAAAAAGGGGAATCGAATACCCGATGGAGTCGGAACAAAAACAACACCCTCAGTATCATTACATTCAGCTGCAAGTTCATTTAAAACCTTTGGGGTATCAGAAAGACCAATTCCCTGGCCCAGCCAGTCAATAAGCCTTCCGGCTGTAGCTACAGAGCCTTCAAGCATGTAAGTAGTTCTTCCATTAATACGCCAGGCAACCAGAGGGAATAAACCTCTTCGTGAAAGCTTAGGCTTATACCCCATATTAATATCCACAAAAGAACCTGACCCCTGAGATATTTTAACATCCCCTTTTTCAAAACAGCAATGGCCGAAAAGAGATGCCATCTGATCACCAACAACGGCACCGATAGGTATTTCAGCTCCATCAAAAAGTTCTTTTGATGTAAAACCAAAATTATCTTTGGTCTCTTTTACTTCAGGAAGTATATCCATTGGAATTTTAAAAAGCTTACAGAAAATCGAGTTCCATTTAAGGTCAAAATGATTATAGAGAGAAGTTGAAGCTGCATTAGAAGTGTCTGTTGCATGAACCTTTCCAGCTGTAAGTTTATACACAAGCCAGGTATCCAGGGTGCCAAACAGCAGTTCACCATTTTTTGCCCTTGTATAAATTCCCGGTCTGGTAATAAACAGCCAGTTTAACCTGGAAATAGCATGATCCGTAACAAATTTTAGCATACCAATGGCAGTAAGCATAGTATCTCTTGTAAAAAAACTTACAATGGAAGCTCCCAGCCTGATAAGATTCCATTTCAAATTTTTATTCATAGCGGCTGTGGTTTCAGCGGCTCTTACATCTGACCAGCTGATAAAATTACAGCAGGAAATGCCCTTCTTATCCCATAAAGTAAAAGTTGCCCTCTGTACACTTATACCAATTGAGGCTATTTCTGAAAAACTTATATTTGAGCTTGTTATCAATGTATTAATTACAGAAATAAATTGATTCCAAAGTTCTTCAGGATCATGTTCTATTGCACCCGGCTCCAAAGAAATAATTTTAACAGGAACCTGTGATCTGCCTTTTATGACAGCGCTGCTGTCAAATAAAAGAGCACGAATACTGGTGCCCCCGGCATCTACAGATATTATATATTTTTTTACCTCTGCCATAAGGGTTCCGGAAATTTAGGGCTGTAGGTCCCTTCATCCAGAAACCTAAGATATTTTTCATCTGCTGATGCTATATCAGAATATTCACCTCTATACTTCTCGGGAAGCAATTTTGCCAGTTGAACCATTATTGAAAAAAGAAGATCTTTTCTAACTTTACCTGTTATTCTTTCCTCTCCCGGTTCTATGAAAAAAGGTTTTCCCACCCTAATAGTAAAATCAGTTTTTTTAAATCTTTTCATATTTGCCCAGAAATTCTCACTGCCAAAATGGGCAACGGGAAATATTGGAACATTATTCTGCATTGCCATTGTAATTATACCTGGGTAAGCTTTTTTTAAAACACCTGTAACATTTCTTGTCCCCTCCGGAGCCAAAACCAACATTCTACCCTGCTTCATTACCTCTGATATTTTCCTGAAGGCATTCATATCAGCTATTCCACGTTTAATTGGAACTCCATTCCATTGGCGTGCAAGAAAACCATAGACTGGTATTTTCCAGCTTTCCTCTTTTGCCAGGCCTGAAATGGGCCGGGGGAGCATATGTGTATAAAGAAGAGGTACTTCCAGAAAATTAGTATGGTTAAACATAAGAAGAGCAGGACCTTTAAAGGGAATTTTCTCCAGCTCTCTGTCATCTATTCTACATGAGGTATCCACCATCCATTTAATAATTCCTGTTGCTATTCTACCTGATAGTTTCAAATTGTCCCCCAAGCTTAAATTTCATCTATCCCACTATCCTTTTTTCTTTTTCGAACCAAATAATTTCTTAATAAAGCCATTCTTTTTTTCAGGTTTCTTAGTTTTTGCAGAGCCAGCAGTGGGTTTTAGTGTAAAGTTTTCACCATATTTATTTTTGTAATATGCAAGCTTTTCAGATTCAGAACTGTTTCTTGTAAGTTTCGGAATTACTTTCGATCTCTTTTCTCTTATGGGTTTTGAAGGTCGCTTATTATTAATACCTGAAGCTGTCTTAGCTATGACAATACTTCGTGAATTCTGATTGTTTTTTACCGGCCTATTTTTTTTGGTACCTGTTCTCTGTACAGGTCCTGATTTAATATGCCCGGAGCTTCCCTGTCTATGAGAATTTCTTCCCTGGGATCTTTTCCTGTTATCATAAGGTTTTTTTCCAGATGATTTAACTGCAGCTTCTTTCTCTCTGTAAAAATTTCTACCTGCACTTTTATCCTCTAAAAACAATTCTTTTTCAGGCCAATCTACAGGAATCTTCATGTTAATATACTTCTCTATAGCTTCCAGACCATAAACATACTTCTCACATGCAAAAGTTACCGCTTTTCCGGATTTTCCAGCTCTGGCAGTACGACCTATTCTGTGAACATAATTTTCAAAATCTTCCGGAATATCATAGTTCACAACCATTTCAAGGTCATCAACATGCAAACCCCTTGCAGCAACATCTGTTGCAACAAGAAATTTTACCGCTCCGGATTTGACTTTTTCAATTACTGCCAGTCTTTTCCGCTGGGGCAGATCTCCCATAATATAGTGAGCATCATAACCGTTAAATTTTAATCTTTCCGTAAGTTCGACTGCTGCATACTTTGTATTTGTAAAAATTATTGCACTTCCAGGAGCTTCCTTCTTAAGAATTCCAAGGAGTAGGGGCATTTTATCAGATGTACTTACATGATAAAGTACCTGACTAATCTCATTTACAGTAATACTTTCTGCCTCAATTTCGATTGAAACCGGTTCATTCATAAACTCCCAGGCTAAGTTCATAACCTTGGTACTTAGAGTTGCACTAAAAAGCATTGTCCTTCTCTCTTTTGGAGGAAGCATCATTTGCATCATTTTCTTAATATCAGGGTAAAACCCCATATCAAACATTCTGTCAGCTTCATCAATTATAACATACCCGAAGTTGTTAAAATTAATTTTTCCGGATTTTCCAAAATCTATCAGCCTACCAGGGGTACCAATTATTACATCTGCATTTTGCCTTAACAAGGCTTCCTGCTTTCCATACCCTACCCCACCAAAAAAACTTCCGGCTACAATATCCACAGCAGAACCCAGAATATGAATTTCTTTTTCAATCTGAACAACAAGTTCCCTGGTAGGTGCTATAATTAATGTCTTCTTTCTTTTGTCTTTATCTACTTCAGAATAATACTGCAGAACAGGAATCAAAAAGGCTGCTGTTTTTCCTGATCCTGTATGGGATTGAACCCCAATATCTTTTCCTTTAAGAGATTCACTTATCGCCTTTTCCTGCACCGGCATTACTTCTGTAAATCCGGCTTTTTCTATCCCTTTAAGGACATTATCATGTAATTTAAATTCTTGAAATTTCATTTTAACTCTTTAATTTAGTCTATTTCAGCAAAACCTGTGCACTTGCTGATTGAATAATTCTCCAGGAATCCTCATAACTTAGGTCTTTTGTTACCTGAAAAATTGATTTTTCTTCTATTCTTCCATCTTCTGTTCTAAACTGAAGCAAAGGTTGTCGTATAAAGTGATCTATCTCTTTTGTAGAAAGCCCTTTCTCCAGCAAAAAATTAAAAAACCGTATCCGGTCCAGGGGAAGGTGATTACCCTGGGAATCATACAAAAAACCAACTGCATCCAATATCTGCTCAAAAGGTCCTTTGGAATAATGAAAAACATGACTGAACTGACTTTCAGAATGAAGAATACCCTCCTCGAGCAATACATCAGTCATTTTTAAAATAACGTTATAAAAATCCTTCCCCCAAAGAACAGTTCGAAATATCATTACTGCAATATCTGTTTCTGCATTATTTTTGTTTAAAATCGAAGGGATATCACTATTCACAACATAGTACCGGCCAATTTTTTTTACTGTTTGGCCATTAACTATAAGCATATCATCCAAATCTACCCATAGTTTAAACAATTCATCCTCATTCAAACCGAGTAGAGAAAGGGCCTGATAGGCTCCTACAATTTTTGCTTCGGTAAAGGGAATTTTATAGTTATCTGCAAAAACACCCTTCATATATGGAGTAAAAAGACTTTTCCCTCTCCTGGCAAATTTTATCCTTGTATTATAATGCTCTTCCACAACCCCTTTTTCATTTAAAAAATCCCCGGGAAGATTGGCAAGATATACCAGGTTTACAGTTTTCTGCCAGTCATGAATCTTACTTACACCTCTCATCAAAGCACTCTCAACAGCCACCCCATTACTCTCCGGCCGAAGATACACAAATATATCCTGACATCGGGAAGTATCACAAACACCAGCAAAAGGAACAACAATTGTAGGATCTCTATGCAAAATACCCTCTTCCGTTTTTTTCTTAATAACAAAGATTATTATTGATTTGAGCACTTACAGGGAAATTACTCCCTGTAATTATATCATCTATTGTTCTTACTGGTATAGCTCCGGAACCTCTGCTAATAGTTAAAAAGTTGATTAATTAGCACCTGTCCCTCCGAGAATAACTCTAAAACCACTTCCTTCTGCAACAGAAGTAACATTTATACCTTTGTATTTTGCCCAGACTTCAATATTTCTAGATTCAAAATCTCTCTCAACATAAATATTAACAGGTGCCCCCTTAAGCATTAAGGCACGTTTTGCCAAATGATAAGCATCCGGTATTTTTAATCCCCTAAATGGATCTGTTGGGATACTAGTGGTATCGATCATTTCCCGCTGCTCCTTCAGGTTTACTCTATACTCCCTCATTAGTCGACCTTCAGCATCTTTAAATTCCTCATCTGTCAGGTCTCCTCGTCCAAAAAGCCCACAATGACAGGTCCCTTTCTCTGCAATATCCTGATCAATAAATTTACAGGGACATACAAGACCCCTGTTTAACTCTATGTCATCAGATGGCTCAAAACAGGGACAATAGCGCTTTCCAAAAACTTTTTCGGATTCTACCAGCCATAATCGAAGATTTACATTCATCATCCAATGGGGATTAATTCTTAAACCTTTTTGCTTTGCATATTTTTTTATCCATTTATTTTGAACTTTCACCTCTTTTCTAAATTGCCATAGATCCTTTAAAAAGCTGCGCATCATTTTAAAAAGCTCAGAAAGGCTTGCATCAGAAGGTTCAGGAGGGGTACATGAGGCATTAAAGGAGGGGATCTGATTATTTGTAGAAAGACTATTTTTATCCAAAGGAATACTTTCCACATTTGTCCGGTTCTTTTCAGCAGCATCAAGACCAAAGAAAGAATGTATTCGGGGAACCTTTTCATGTCCAGTTACCCTGATAGTAATATCAGATTTATCTGCTGTCTGAAGTACAGCAATCGGTTCCAGGAATTCAGTCAATCCCTGTTCTTTCAAGACAGTTCTAACTGCATCCGCAAAATCGGGAGAAACAGATACAAGAAGCCCACCCCCTGTCTGAGGATCACAAAGAACAGAACGAACAGGCTCATAAACAGTACTTATCCTCTTTCCATAACTGGTCCAGTTATTTTTCAGTCCCTTGGCAAGAGCTCCTACAGACACATAACGTGCAAGATCCGTTGGTAGTTGCAGTGCATTCCAATTAAGCTCAGCTTTAAGTCCTGCAGCATCACACATCTCCAAAAGATGCCCTGCAAGACCAAAACCAGTAACATCTGTTAAGGCATGGACTCCATCTATACCTGCAAGAGCATAGCCGGCATCATTGAGCTGCCCCATAATTTTAACAGCAAGCCCCTTGTCTTCCGGACGCAGTGTTCCATGTTTTTCTGCTGTTGTCAGAAGACC
Source organism: Spirochaetales bacterium (assembly GCA_027077185.1). Next base: position 8,439 of record JALTGJ010000224.1, read on the forward strand.
TGTTCCAAGAGCTTTTGTAAGAAAAACCAAATCACCGGATTTAGCGCCGGCATTTGTACGAAGCCTGCTGCGGGTTACAAGGCCATTTACAACCAATCCAAAAAAGGGCTCTTTGGAATCTATGCTATGGCCTCCTGCCAAAGGTATACCTATATTACGACACAAATCTCTGGCACCTGATACGATAGGCCTTGCTACAGCAGGATCAATTTCCTCAACCGGCCATCCTAAAATTGCAAGAGCCATTATAGGCTTCCCACCCATGGCCCAGACATCTGAGAGTGCATTAGCAGCTGCAATTCGACCATATTGGTAAGGGTCATCAACTATTGGAGTAAAAAAATCTGTAGTAGCAACCAGCATCTCTCCACTGCCGAGATCATATACCGCAGCATCATCCCTGGTCTCATTTCCAATAATTAAATTTGGATATTCTTCTACTTTTTCCCCTTCAGGAAAAGCCTGAGCCAGAATGGAGCCTAACTCATCAGGTGACAATTTACACCCACAGCCCGATCCATGACTAAGTTGGGTTAAACGTATTTTATCTGTAGTACCTATCAATTCTTTCTCAGTTTTAACATTATTAATGTGTTTTTTTAAAAATCCTTTCTTCTCCAAAACTATTGCAGCTCCCTATTAATAAGTGTAGTTACAGGAAAACTTCCCCCAATTTTTATTTCATTTATAAATTTTACTGGTATAGCTCCCATACTGGTGCTGGTAATAAAAACTTCATCAAATAAACAATGTTTTATGTCTGACAGGGATATTTTTCTAAAATCAACAGATAAATTCAATTCTTCTGCAATTTCCAGGGTGCGCTTTCGTGTAACCCCGTAAAGAACATTCTCCTCTGATGTTATTAGAGTATTGCCTTTTACGGCAAAAAGATTACTTCTGGATCCTTCCAAAGCATATCCATCTCTATCAATTAAAATTGCATCCAGTGCATTGAACGACAGAGCTTCTCTTGCAGCCATATAATTTAACAGTAGACAGTTGGATTTTGCCCGTGGGAAAATTCTCTCTCCTGAATATGAGATAACTTTAACACCTTCTGTATAATATTTATCCGGATAGGTTGGTAATTCTGCAGTAAATGCAAAAAGGGAAGGATTTTTACCTCCAATTAACTGGAGTTTTAAAGAAGCTTTTTTATCCCCGTTAATATCCACAAGTTTTTTAAGACTTGCAATTACAGAATCAACTTTATACCTATGCTCAAGTTTTAATATTCTAGCAGATTCAAACAAGCGGTCCATGTGATCCTCTATATATTCTATCTTCCCATCCATTACTTTCATGGATTCATAAACACCAAAACTGGAAAAAAGCTCCCTTTGAGTAACCGAAATAACTGCATCTTTTTCTTCAATCAGTTCAAGATTTTTTATAGCATATTTCATAGCTGTCCTATCTCCCAATATACAGGTTAAATAAGCTGTATATAACATATATTTAACAAAACGAAAATAGAAGTGTAGTAAATCTTGAGAAACACTGTTTATTCTTTAATTAACCTAAAAAATAGCTCAACCATGGCAATATCCATTGTGGCATCTTCCAAAAAAGTGTTCATCAGTTGGTGAACTATACCTGTATCCTGAGAATTTTCTTTAATATAATTTGATAGCCTTGCCAGTCTGAATGCTGTTATCAATTCCCTGGTACTAAGGCTTTTATTCCAGGGATAAGCCGAAGACCCGCAGCATAGAAAGGGAGGGTTTTCAAAAAAAATATTTCTATTCTGCCAATCGTCAAGACCCGGCACAGGATAGTAATGAGATATCCCTATACTGGTTTTTAAACTGTGTAAATAAGCCAGGGTTTCCACTATTTTTACAGGAGTATCATTTTTAAGTCCGCAGATAAAATAAGTAATTACCGGTAATCCCAGTTGTTCACTTATTTTTAATATTACCTCCAGTTTTTGTAGGCTTCCTTCCCTTTTCACTTCCTCCAGCTGGTTCGAATTCATGGAAGCCATGGAAAGATTT
>JALTGJ010000225.1 GCA_027077185.1 Spirochaetales bacterium
ATTGGGCAATAAAATTTGTCGTAGGGGTGGGTTTAAAACCCACCCCTACGATAAATTAAAAACCTACCCCTACGACATAATCTTTGCTAATTCTTCCTTGGCTCCGGTTAGGGATTCCCCATATTGTGTATCGAGTTTCTGTATATTCGATTGTAATATTTCTATGAACTCAGGATCCTGTTCGGGAGATATATTAACATTCTGCCCATATTTTTCTGCAAGTTCCTGCTGTTTCTGCATTAATCGGGGGCCGTATTGCTGTTTAATAGCATCAATTAATTGTTCTTTGTTTTCAAGATACTGAATATAAAATTGTCTTATCTGGTCTATCATTTTAACTGTATCTTTTTTATTTGAAGATAATTCACCAAGACCCTGGGAAATTTTTTGAAGTATGTCCTCGTAAGAATCATTTTTAGGCAAATTTATATTTGCAATAAAAGTTTTAATAATTCCATTTAAAAATATTTTTCTGTCTTCACCGTTATATTCATTTATCTGAGTATTCATTTTTTTTATGTCAAAGTTTAGAGTATTTAGATATTCTGATGCAAGTTTTCTCCCTGCCTTTAAAATTTTATCCTGTTTTACTGTATTAGGATCACCTTTTACATCTTTTGTTCTTTCCAGAGCTATTTCCAGAGCTGATTTTATAAATGCCATTTATACCTTCCAATTTTTTTCTCAAGAGTTTTAATAATAAGTAAAATACACATTTTTTCTTTTAAAGTGAATACTAGCACTTGAAAAAAAAGCACTACTCAAATATTCTTGAAAAAAGCGTAAAGGTGTAAGCTATGGCAGATCCAAAGAAATTCTATTTAAGTTATAATCAAATACATAAAACAGTTAAAAAGTTGTCTGAAGAAATTAAATCTACAGGATATAATCCTGACGTAATTGTTGCAATTGGTACTGGAGGGTTTATACCGGCCCGAATGCTTAAAACCTATATAAACAGACCTATCTACACTGTTGGGATATCTTATTATGATAAAGATAATAAACCAAAGGATGCACCCGAAAAAGTTCAGTGGATTGATGAGGTCGAAAGCAAGCTGGAAGGGAAAAAAATTCTTCTTGTAGATGAAGTTGATGATTCAAGGATTACTCTCGAGTACTGTCTTAGGGAGCTGTTAAGTCATAAACCTTCTGAAATTTCTGTAGCAGTTCTCCATAATAAAAATAAACTAAAAGAAGGTGTAATACCGGAGGAAGTATCTCACTACTTTGTTGGAGATGAACTTGAGGATTTATGGATATGCTATCCATGGGATGCAGTAGATATTGATGAGCAGGAACTAATGGCCTCTGCTGTTTAATATAAATCAGTAGAGACACAAGATTTTGCGTCTCTACTGATTTACAACGATAAAATCTCTTTTGCTGCATCAATATTCTTTTTGTTGATATATTTTTTCCCTTCATCTGAATACATGTAATCGATTTTATTCTGGTAAATATCTGTTATTCGGTACCGGACCATCTTCATGGTGGAATTTATCATTTTATTATGTTCACTGAAAGCTTCTGTAATAAGCTGGAATGTTGCCGGAATCCATTGTTTTGGAAAGCTTTGATTATTTGAAGATTTATTTTTCCAGATATTTAAATTTTCCCATATTGCCTCGAGGAGTTTTTCTGAGTCTACAAAATCTCTGGATTTTACTACTCCGGAATCTATTGTTATAAGGCAAGTTGTGTAAACATTATGATCACAGTAGAGCATTACCTGGCTTATTAAATCCTGGGTACTGATAATAGTTTCTTCTATTTCTTCCGGAGAGTATTTTTCTCCGTCATCGGCTATTAATAACGCCTTTGCTCGCCCGGTAACCTGAAGAAAGTTATCCTTATCCATATACCCTAAATCACCGGTATGGAGCCAGTTATTCTTTATTGTTTCTTCCGTTGCTGCATCATTTTTAAGATAACCCTTCATTACATTGTCACCTTTAATAACAATTTCACCTTTTTCTCCAACTGCAGTCTCTGTTCCATCATCCTTTATAATCTTAAGTTTTATATTTTCAAGGACATTACCGGAAGACCCAAATTTATGTCTGTGTGGAGCATTAGTAGAAATAACAGGTGTTGCTTCGGATAATCCATAACCCTGATACACGGGTGTTCCTATTGCATTAAAAAACTCCTGCTGATTTACATCCAGTAAAGCTCCTCCACCAATACAAAAATGTAGGTTGCTTCCAAATACTTCCTGTAATTTTGGGAAAATCAGAAGTTTTGAAACTTTATATGCCCACATACCCTTTACATGTTTTTTGCTTTTGTTATAACCGTTACCATGATAGTCAATTCCGGCAGACAGGCCTTTAGTAAAAAGTGAGGCAATTATACCTCCTTTTGCTTTTATTCCACTTTTCATTTTTTTCATGAAATTACCGGTTAGTGCAGGAACTGTGAGAATGAAATATGGATTTGCCTGTTTTAAGTTAATAGGAATATTTCTTAGAATACCTCCTGATTTTTCCCTGGCATCTACAAAGTAGAGGGTAATTCCTATCAGGTAAGCAGCATACAGAGCAACAGTATGTGCAAAGGAGTGGTCTATTGGAAGAATTACCAGGGTGGATATTTTTTCAGGAAATTTTGCCATATCCCGGGCACCAAGGCAGTTTGCCCAGTAGTTAAGGTGGGTGAGCATTATACCTTTAGGATTCCCTGTTGTTCCGGAAGTATAGCATATAGTAATTGTATCATCTTCATCTGCATTTTCCATAGCTGAATTTACTTTATTAGTTATGCTTTGATCAACTTTTTCCCCTTCTGCAAGTAAGTCTGAATAGCTGATAAGATTTTTACCATATTTCAGTCCATCAACGGACATTAATTTATCTAAATTCTTCCTGTCCTCATCCAGATAAATATAAAAAATATCATTTTCATATTTGTCTTTTACGCCAAATACCTTATCCAGGGTTAAGTGGGAAAAGAAAATTACTTTGCTTTCAGAATGATTGACTCTGAATGGTATTTCTTCTGGTAAAAGTTTTAGTGAAAGAGGAACTGAAATACCACCCAGCATAATAACTGCAAGTTCAGAAATAACCCATTCACTACGCCCTTCTGCAATTATTGTAAATGGATCGTTCTTTCCAAAGCCCCTTTTTATAAGAGCTCCGGCTATTGATTTTGCTCTGTCTCTGGATTCTTTAAAGCTTATTTTATCCCAGCCTTCATCAGATTTATTTGCCAGATAGGGATAATCCCCATATTTCTCTGCTGCTTCATTCATCATTCTTAATACGGTTCTTTTCATATGCTTCCTCACTGATCTTCAGAATAACACGGGTGGGTTATAGAATCTATCTCTTTTCTAAGTTAAAAATGTGGGAATGCTCAAAAAGCTTAAAGAGGATTGTGAGATGTGTCCACTTTTAGAATTTGAGGGCCTGGTCGGGACTTCGTCCCTGCTCGACCATGCAGCCAGGGCTATATTGCGCAGTGTATTATCTCTGGATTAGAGAACAACTACTATTATAGTCCAAAATGTGGGAC
>JALTGJ010000226.1 GCA_027077185.1 Spirochaetales bacterium
ATTGCATTCTGATTTTATTCCTCTTAATGGACCTGGCTCAAAAACCTCACCTTGTTTAAGAACCTGTGCGAATTTATATTTAGCATCAGAATTTAAAATAGAATTTTTGTAATCACAAAGTTGCTGTTGAGGAGGCCGATTACATGCTCTATTATTTGAACATCCATATCCTGAGCAAGATATTTTTTCCCAAGACAAAGAACCATCTGGAGCGCACTTTGCTTCCATAACATAATCCCCTAAACAATAATCATTATAAGTAGCTCCCTCTTTATCTACAACTTTTCCAGCAACATATTTGCTATTTTCTCCATATTTTGAATCAGAATCACTGCAAGCAGAAACACAAGCTCCTTTATTACAGACTTCTCCAGAAGGGCAGTTAATTGTAGCCCAATTATGCTTTTGATTTTCAAGAGTCCAACCAAAGCAAAAAGTTTCATTTAATGCAGTATTATTAATACAAGAATCAGAATAAGTTCCTGAACTATCCTTAACAGTACCTTTTACAGAAATATTAAGCCCTAAATCAGTGTCTGAACAAGATGTGCTTGGCTGAACACATTCATAACTTTGCTGAGTAGAAGTATATGCACCTGTATTTCCAAAAGCCCTCCAGTCAGTAATAGTTTCCATATGGTATTTGCTAACTTCAATAGTATTAGGATACCATTTTTTACAATAAGTTAATTTATCTATCTCTGCACCAGAACTTCCATCAGGATCTGTTTTCCAAACTCCATTTTCAGTATGCTGATTAACTTTCCCATACCAATAAGCAATTCTAGGAGTTAAATCAACTTTGCAGACTCCTTCTATACATGCTTCTGTTGATTTACATTTAAAATCAGCAGGACAACTCGAACAGGTTTCCCCTGAATCTATTTTTCCATTTCCACAAGTTAAAGGAGCTACCTGCTGAGTACAAACTCCTTCAGAAGAACAAATCTGGTCTTGAGAACAAGAACAATCCTTTACACAAGTATTACAATTTTCTCCAATAGAAGAATCACAAGTTCCATCTCCACAAA
>JALTGJ010000227.1 GCA_027077185.1 Spirochaetales bacterium
ATTGAATAAAAAAAAAGCAGGAGTTATCAACTCCTGCTGTATATAATACAATTTAATATTAGGATAACCCAAACATTTCCATAACAGAATCAGCTACGGACTCAACAACTTTATTATCTATATAAGAAGGATCTTTCAGTTTTTCCTTTACTTCATTGATTCTATCCATTCTAACATCAGCTGACGCTTTTACAGTTTCTGCAGCATTGTATACCTCAGCCATGGCTTTTGCATCACTGGATATTCGAATTGAGTCTTTCTCACCTAAAGCAGCAGGCTTTGAAATATTGTTACTTTTATTCTGCCTGGAAATAGGATCAATAGGACCTAAACCATTAATATTCATTACTAAACCCTTCCTTTCAATTAAACTATCGTCACCTGGTGGCTATATATTAACTCTTTTTCCTTTCATAAACAAGTAAAGAAAACTCTCCTTTTATTTTTTGTCTGTCTTCAAGGATTTTAAGAACTTCTACAGCTGTTCCATCAATAAATTCTTCATAAATTTTGGTCATTTCCCTTCCAATTAATAGAAATCTTTGAGGTTCCAACTCTGCAATATCTTTGACCAGTTTCTGGACCCTAAATGGGGATTCGTACAAAATAAAGCTTTCTTTTCTTTCGAGAAGTTCCTTTACCCTTTTTCTTCTTTTCCCGGGCTTTGGACTTAAAAATCCATCAAATGTTACTGTTTTTCCTGAGTTTCCTGCTGAACTCAGCAATGCAGCAAATGCTGAAACGCCAGGTATAGGTATAACTGTAAATCCCTGGGTTCTTACTATCTGGACTAATTTATTTCCAGGATCACTCAGTCCCGGGGTTCCGGCGTCACTAATATAGGCAACATCCTTATTTTTTTCCAGAAGTTCTACTATTTTTAAAGCAGCATGAGCCTCATTTTGTGATCGGCAGCTAATTAATGGTTTTCTAATTTCATAGTGATTCAGTAAGCGCATACTATGCCTTGTATCTTCACATGCTATAGTATCTACAGACTTAAGAGTTTCCAGCGCTCTGAAGCTTATATC
>JALTGJ010000228.1 GCA_027077185.1 Spirochaetales bacterium
AAAGTTCAAATCCAGGATTCTGATCATGAAATGTTAATTGGAACCAGAAATATTCCTCTTAATCCAACAGCACTATCAATTTTGGAAACAGCTTACCAAAGAGAAGTAAATACTGGAAACGTATATAGAACTCTTATTTCCCTTACAAACCTAACAGAAGACCTGATTGAAACTTTTTCTGACCTGGTAAATCAGGAAAAAGGCCATGCAAACAGAATTGAAAGCATAATGAAAAAATATAAATAGTTGCTTCGATACATTTTTGCAAAGCAAAAACACTCAGCAACCGGTCTTACCGAAAGGCAGTTCCCTGAGTGTTTTGCTAATTTTTGGGAATATTTCTGTTTCAAAAATAACACATAGCAAAATGTACTTCGACAAGCTCAGCAACCATATCGAAGGGATATTATTTCAAATTCTCCACAGCTGCTCGTTCAACTGCAAGACCTTTATGGTAGGCATCAAAAAATTTTTGAAAACCTTCTACATCCACAGGATTAGGGTCTATGGCCTTGCCCATACTTCCAGCAAAAACTTCTTTTAGAAAAGAAGTAAGTAATGTTTTCCTGTCCGGCCTTAGCATGTAGGAAGCCAGAAGAGCAATACCCCAGGCTCCACCCTCTCCGGCAGTCTCTAAGACAGAAACAGCTGTGTTAGTTGCAGCAGCCATAATTCTCTGGCCTACCATGGGAGTTTTAAAAAATCCTCCATGACCTTTAATCTCATCAACCCTTACTTTTTCATCCTTCATAAGAACGTCCAATCCTGTTCTAAGGGCACAAAGTGATGTAAAAAGCTGGGTTCGAATAAAATTTTCCAGAGTAAAGTTACTATTGGAAGAACGGACAAAAAGAGGCCTACCTTCTGCAAATCCAGTCATATGTTCGCCGGAAATATAACCGTAAGACATAAGCCCTCCGCAGTCAGAATCTCCCTTTAACGCCATATTTAAAAGAGTGTCATATAACTCGGGTGTTGAAACTTTTGCCCCTAAAGCACCTGCAGCCTGACCAAAAAGCGAAATCCAGGCATCGTAATCTGAAGTACAGTTATTTGAATGTGCCATTGCAACAGGTTTTCCATCTGGAGTAGATACCAGATCAATCTCAGGATGAACCCTGGAAAGCTCCTTTTCCAATACCAGCATAGCAAATACCGATGTTCCTGCAGAAATATTCCCGGTTCTGACAGAAACACTGTTGGTAGCAACCATACCTGTTCCGGCATCACCTTCCGGAGGACAAAGAGAAACATCAGCTGAAAGATCTCCGGAGGGATCCAACAAAAGAGCTCCTTCCTGTGTTAGCTTACCGGCATTTTCTCCGGCAATAAGAACTTTAGGAAGTATCTCCTTTAGTCTCCAGCAGTATTCCTGCTCTTTTATGTGATTATTAAATTTATCAATCATGCCAGAATTAAAATCTTTCTTTTCCATGTCGATTGGAAACATTCCAGAGGCTTCTCCAATTCCAATAACTTTCTGTCCTGTAAGTTTCCAGTGTACATAACCTGAGAGTGTAGTTATGTAGTCAATTTTTCCTACATGATCTTCTTTATTTAAAATGGATTGATAAAGATGTGCAATACTCCACCGCTGAGGAATAGGATAGGTAAATAATTCTGTAAGTTCTTCAGAGGCCCTTCCGGTTATATTATTACGCCAGGTTCTAAAGGGAGTCAGCTGATTATTATCCTTGTCAAAAACCAGGTATCCGTGCATCATACCGCTAATACCAATTGCTTTTACTTTTACAAGGTTAACGTTATATTTCTTTTTAATATCCTTTAACAGACTTAAATAACAGGACCTGACACCTTCCCAGACTTCTTCCAGAGAGTATGTCCAGACACCATCCTTAAACGAGTTTTCCCAGGTAAAACCCCCGGAAGCTATAGGTTTATTATCAATGTCAATAAGAACCCCTTTTATTCTGGTGGAACCCAATTCAATACCTAAAACTGTATTACCAGTATCAATTTGTTCTGAAGTGTTCATAAATCCTCTTCCTGCTTTATTTACTAATACTCATATTTTAACCGTACAAAATAATTGTCAACCAGGCTTCCTCTGGCTAGAAAATAATCAGAGGGAGTGCCTGTTTTTATATCAGCTCCTGACTCAATATTGTATCTGTCTGAAAGTGAATATGAAATTCTGGGTGCAATATAAATCTGTGGATATAAATAAGCTGCATTTAATGCAAGGTTTAGTTTTTCACGAAAAAAACTTTTTTGAAAATGAGCAATAGCAAATGCAATATGCTGTTGGGGCTGACTAAAATAAGTATTAAATTCGTCTTTTAACAAACTATCTATTTCATTGGAATAAATTAAACCAGTCTTATCAAAATTAATTATATATTGATAGACTACATTCAACTGGGCAAAAATACCAAAAAAGATAGTACCTGTTATTTGAGAATTAAATGTAATATCAGAATTTTTTATTCCAATTTCAGTTCCGGAAAAATCTTCGGTTATGTTAGCAGCAAGCTCCTCTACAAGTGTAATTCCATTAAACCCTGTGCTCCATGCTGCACCAAATGTATGGTTTCTGGTATATTTACTGTTTACTGTTCCAGTTAACCCCGATACATTACTCAAATTACTAAGATCAAAATTCGGGGTCTGTTTGGTATAAAACGCATAATCAAGCTGAAAATCAAATCCCGGTGACATATGATTATAACTTATAAAAAAAGATCCTTTATCTGCTCCAAGGTAGGGATCTGTACTAAAATTGAAATCTATATCGATATTACTGCCGGGATATACCATATTTACAGTTTTAACAGATTCATAATCAGGACGGGGAAAAGGAACATATACAAATTGGATGGAGTCATCAAACCCCGGATAGTATTGCATCTGTATCATAAAATCAGACCTGCTGCTGTCATAGGGATCATCCAGGCTAAGTTTAAATGAATATGATCCATTTATATTATTTAAGGGGCTGAAAACATCTGTCATTCCTGGCGAAAGTGTCTTTTGTCCCACTGTAAGATCAAAGTTATCCAGGGGGATTAATAGATACGCCTCCCTTAAAATATTTTCAGGATCAACAAAATTATCAGTAGAAAATTTTGAGGAACTGGCCAATGTATCATAAAACAAATTAGCTGACAGTGTATATTCTAAAGCATAGTTAAACAAATCACCTGATAAAGAGGGTTGGAAATAGAATCTGTTTCTTAGATTGGTATAAGGATAATCAGGTTCTACAGTTCCATAATAATCAGCAAAAACAATACCCTGGAAGTCCATGGAATAGAGGGGAAACAATGCAAAAAATAATATAAAAACTATACTTAATGGTTTTAATATTTTAATCATACCATCCTACCTTTTTTGTAAATACCGGGTTGTAAAAAAACGATCAGGTATTTCCTCGGTACTTACATTAGTCATTTTAATTACAGATCGATGGCCTGTCTGAACATTTTTCATCTCTATAACTGTAGGATAAATATATTGGCCAAGAACAAGAACCTCTTTAACCCGATACTCCTTAACAAGCTCTCCTGAAAGATCATAAAAATCCCGACCAAACATTATAAAATCTTTTTTACGGAAGTAATCAATCATATAACTTACTTTTGAATCCTGACGCTGTTTAAGCGTATTTCCGTATTCTTTAACTATATAGCAATCAGTTCCATCCAGTGAACTTTCGCCTTTATACTCATAGGAAAAATCAAGGTCAGATTTGGAAATAAAATCACTATAGGAAAAGTCACTCCCCATAAAATATCCTCCACCGGAAGTTGACAGAGATATTCTTTTTACTCTTTTTACTGCCGGAAGATAGATCCACATAACACTTTCATCGCCGTTCAGAAAAGAATTTATAAGAAAACCAGTATTTCGAACAGAAGGTGGATAGTTAAAAATAAATAGGCGGCTGACCAAATTTTTATTAATAATTTTCTGGTATGCTTCGGCTTTTATCTCCCGGAGATCTCCATTTGCAGATATAAGCTTAACTTCAAGAGAAGCTGTCAGGTTGGGGATATTAGCTGTAACTGAATAACGGGCAAGAATTTCTTCTGTAGTAATGCTATACACTGAAAAAATTACAGAGAAAAAGACTGCTATAAAAAAAATTGGTTTATTCATAATAAATCCTTTTTATTAATTTTTCTATTTTTCAACTTATATGGAAGTATAATAATTGGAAGAAGATAAAGGCTTAGAAAAAATGATATAAACAATGAAGACGAAAGTAATAATCCCAGAGTCCTTGCACCTCTGAAGGAAGAGAGAAATAGAACTGAAAAAGATATAATAGATGTTAGAAAACTCAGGAATATAGGTTTTCCACTGTAACTGATAATAAATGAGAAGCCCTCTTCAACTGAATTGAATTCATCAAGAGAATCAATAGCACCAAGAGTATGTATACTGTAATCTATAACCAGCCCTATAATTATGGCAACAAATATTATACTGAAGGCATCAATTTTAATTCCTGCCAGACTAATGAGTCCGAAGGAAAAAATCATACTAATTAATCCTGGAATAAGGCTTAACAATGCTAATCTTAACTTTTTATAAAACACAAGAACAACGATAAAAATCATTAAACTTCCAACAGCAAAAGAAAAAATCCAGTTTCTCTTAAGGGATAATTCTTCTGCATTCAGTTCACTTACCATTCCATGAACCTTAAGGGTCCATCCATCCGGAAGAATACTGTTTATATTATCAATTAAACTGTAAAACTCAGTCAGTGTGTCCACATTATAATAATATAGCAGACCTTTAATGGAAAAAACACGATAAGAGGAGTTTACAAGGGATTCGTATTCCAGGGGATCAACACTGGATGAATAATAAAGAAGGTACTGTTCGGCCACAAAGGAACCCGTCCCAGTGTCCTTTAATAAAAGATTACTGTCACCTTCAAAATAATAACTTAGCTGTTTTAAAACGCTTAGAAGGGAATATGAATAACCAACAATTTTATCATTATTTAGAAGATTATGTATATTATCCAATACTTTTAGGGAATCAGTTTCCAGAACACGTCCTTCAGCACCAGTATCAATCTCTATAAAATAAGGCAGAGTACCATAAAAATCCTTATTTATAATATTATCAGCCTTTTTTATTGTACTTTCCGGAGGAAGCTGTTCAATAGGATAGGGCTCAATTTTTAGATTGGGAAGAAGTATCAGACCCCAAACTACTACAATTATCATAAATAGATAAATTAAGACTCTTTTTTTTACAATTGCAGAAAATATATTCACCTGAACCTGCTGAAACCTGGGAAGAATATCTCCTGATGGAACAGTATAGTTCAAATAGGGAAGCCAGAGGAATACCCCTATATAAGTAATTACTACACTTAGAGAAATTACACTTCCAAGAAGTATATGCCCAGACCCCCTTATAAATAATAATGAAAGAAAGCCTGTAAGAGTTGATATTGCTGTTAATGATAAGGGAAAAATAAGTCTTTTTCGAACAATGAAAGGATTATGTTCTCCAGGTGCATAAAACAAATGGTAAAAATAATGAATAATATAGTCGCTTAACAAGCCGAGACTAAAAACAGGAATAAGAAGAACCATTGGAGAATTTTTTACACCAAAAACCCGAATAAAACTGTACGCTCCAAAAACTGCTAATAAAATTAATAACCATGCGGTAATAATAGCCTTTAAATTTTTAAAACTAAGAAACACAATCATAATTAAAATAATTAAGAGTGGTAAAAAAATTAAGACATCATCAGTTAATAGAATCTCTGTTTTTGCAACAATAGGAGATTTCCCTGTATATTCTATTAATAAATTGGAAAATTTGTCCTGAACCTCCATTAAGGAGTTGTCTATATCTGCAGGAGCTACCTTATAACCAAAATAAATATAAAAAAGGAGCGCGTTTTTTGAATCATTTATATAAGGTTTGAGTTCAGGGTGAGTAGCTATTGTATTTGCTAAATTTAAAAAAAAGACTTCTGTTCTCTCAGGTTTATCAGGAATAATATGGGTGATATAAATCTCATTCTCATCACTTCGGACAGTATTTGCTGTTAATAAAGAATCTACCTGAGTAACACCATTAATATTGATAAAGCTTTTATTCAGTTCCTCCAGCTGATGAATAGTTTTCTCATCAAAAAGGGAAATACCGCTGCTTTTTAAATCCAGGGTTACAATAACAACATTTTTCTGGGGAATAAGAAGCTGGCTGTCAGTTTCCTGGTATGGTTTCACAGTACTGCTGTCATCCGGTGGTATTAGTATAAAAGCTGTTAATCCAAGAACCATTATAATTGCTATAAACAAAATTTTCTTCACAAAACTTCCAAAGTTTAAAAAATTATCTCCATTATATATAATAAGTTAGACCTGAACCCATTATATTTTGAAGATGGAATCATACTGCCCAAAAATACAGGATCAATCAAGCCCTGGTTTACTAATAATATCACCCTATTTATTATTATCAAATTAAATATTATTTTTGACTGTTTTTATCAAGTACAAATATTAAAATTCCCCCAAAATTCCAAAAGCTGCTTTTAAACCGTCTGAAGCACTGGAAATAATTCCCCCTGTAAATCCGCTTCCCTCACCTATCATATACAAATTTGAAAAATCTTTACACAAACCATTTGCAGATCTAAGAACCTGAACAGGAGAAGAAGTTTTACTTTCCAGCCCTAAAATTATCCCGTCTTCGAAGCCCTTCAGCTTATGAGAAAATTCTTTAAGCCCATGTCTTAAAGAATTACTTATCTTTAATGGGAAAAGCTCCCAAAGTGCTGAAGGTTCCAATCCCAGGGGATAACTTGTATCTGCCCCTGCAGGTGCAGTAGGGGAATTACATTTTGTTAAAAAATCCCGAATAGAACAGGCAGGAGCTTTATATCCTGTTCTGTAGAAATTCTGCTCAAGAGTCTCCGTCCATATAAGTGCTTCTTCCGCAGTAACAGTCTTTTCAAGAAGTTTTTCCAGATTAATAGCAGCAACACAGGCTGCATTTGCAAATAAACCATCTCTACTGTAATTACTCATTCCATTAACTATATTTCCTTCTTTGACAGCTGTCCCAGGGACTACTGTTCCACCAGGGCACATACAAAAGGAATATACAGGCAAAAAGCCCTCAGTATTGGAAGTAAGCCTGTATTCTGCAGCTTTTACTCCACTTAATGATCCTATCCCCCATTGTGCGTTGTTGATAAGCTCCTGGGGATGCTCAACCCTTGCACCAATGGCATAATTTTTTACCTTAAAGTGAACACCATGCTTTATTAGCATTCGATATGTATCATATGAGGAATGTCCGCTTGCCACAATCAGAAAATCAGCCTGATACTCCTTTTCAGCAGTTTTAACAGATTTTATAATGCCCCCCTTTACATTCAGATTATCTGCTAAACTCTCAAACTCTATTCTGCCCCCATCTTCCATAAACTCATTACGAAGATTTTTAACTATAATACGCAGATTATCACTACCAAGATGGGGATGAGCAAGGTATTTAATCTCTTTTGGAGCACCTGCTCTAATATAGGCATCTATAATAAATGCCCTCTCTTTCGAAATGCGTTTGGATCGCGAGGTTAACTTGCCATCAGAAAAAGTTCCCGCACCACCCTCACCAAAAGCATAATTGGCATTGGAATCAAATATCCCTGTCTGTTCAAATTGAGCAATCCTCTTCTCCCTGTCATTAACATCCGCACCACGTTCAATTATAGTTACATGGAATCCGGCTTTTTGTAAAAGAAGAGCAGAAAACATTCCTGCAGGACCGCTGCCGATTATTACAACCTTTTCTTTACGTTTTTTATAGGGAACAGAAAACTCCTCCTTTGAAACAAAAGTATTTCCATTAAGTTTATCCGAGTAGACTCTTACGTTAAGCAACCAATAAATATTATCTTTTTTTCGGGCATCGAGGCTTTTTTTTAGAATCTCAAAAGAAAAATCTTTTAGATGTATCTTTTTTGAAATAAGTGATCTAAGTTCATCTTCTGAATAATCAGTGGGTAGTTTAAGGGAAAGATCTTTATAATTCATATAGTTATTATAGTTGATGGACTCTTTCCAGATCAAGAAGCCACTTTTTACGGTGCAAACCACCACCATATCCTGTCAAACTTCCATCCGAGCCTATTACTCTGTGACAAGGAATAATCACCGCAATCCTGTTATGACCATTGGCAGATGCAACGGCTCTGACTGCTTTTGGGTTGCCCAGTGCAATAGCCTGCTGTTTGTAGGAACGGGTTTCTCCATATGGAATATCCTGTAGTACTTTCCAGACCGATTGTCTGAACTCTGTACCGGGAGTATCCAGTGGAACAGTAAATGTTTTACGTTTCCCTTCAAAGTATTCATTCATCTCCAGTTGAACAAGATCAAGATGAGGGTTTTCTCCAGGCAGTATAACTGCATTCAGACGTTTCCTCAGATCTTTAAACTCAGTCTCCAGCATTCTGCGATCAGTGAATTCAAGAAGACAAAGCCCCTTTTTACTTGCACATGCAAACATTGGGCCTACAGGACTTGTAAAACGGACAATATTTAGAACTACTTTATTAGTATTTGCAGGTGGAGCTCCAAACACAGAACGATAGCTGTCATTAAACCCACTTAAAGAATCATAACCACTGTCAAATGCTGAGTCTGTTACAGAATTTCCACTGCTTATACTGTTAAAAGCTGAATTAATTCTGACCTGTCTGTGATATGCATGAAAAGTGATATTATGATGTTTCTTAAACCACCGGCTAATATGACTGGGTTCAATCCCTCTTTGCCGTAGATCATAATCCTTTAATTTTATATAGGGATTCTGATGAAGTTCTTGAATAATATCTTTTATATATTCCGGAGTTTCATCCAGGTTTTCCATTGGCTTGCATACTTTGCAGGGTCTGTATCCATTTTGAAGAGCCTCCTGAGTAGTATCAAAGAAAATAACATTCTCTCTTTTAGGTTTTCTTGCCCTGCAGGAAGGGCGGCAAAAAATACCAGTAGTTTTAACTGCTGTTATAAATATACCTTCAAAAAATGTATCCTGCTTTCCTATTGCATCATATTTTTCCTGGAAAGTTAGCTCTGACATAGTTTTCCCCTTTCAAATCCTGTCCAATTTACCATCAAAATTCTTATTTTACTACCGGAAAGTTAACAAGTAAATTCTTTAATCTTGACTGTTAGCAAAAAACTGAGCATAGTATCCAGGTAATGAATAAAATTGGACTGAAATTTGGAGATCTACTCATTTTTCTTCTTGCACTTGCAATACTGATTTTGAGTTATGGTTTAATTAATTCAGGATTCGGGAGATCAGTTTCCAATAAAAATCTCATTTTAAAAATATCCGCATCTGGAGGAGAGTGGATTTACCCTTTGGACAAAAAAATGGAAATTGGGGTGGATGGCCCTCTTGGAACTACAATAGTTAATATAGACAATGGAAAGGCATGGATAAGTGAATCTCCATGTAAAAATAAAATATGTATTGCCGCTGGAGTTATTACAACCTACAATTCCTGGGTAGCGTGCCTGCCAAACAAAGTTCTAATTTCAATTTCCGGTTCAAATATTGATAATGAGGTTGATAATGTCTCTTTCTAGGAGTTTGCAAAAACCCCAGGAACTACTGACACAAACAGCATTTCTCGGTGCTTTATGCCTCTTTTTTGCAACTCTGGAATATCTTTTCCCCAAACCCGTACCATTTTTCAGATTAGGACTCGCAAATCTGCCAATAATACTTTCTTTAAAAATTCTTCCCTTTCCATATCTGGTTCTTCTATCAGTTCTTAAAGTACTTGGACAGGGGCTTATAAACGGAACTCTGGCTTCCTATGTAATACTTTTTAGTTTTTCCGGTACTTTTATAAGTCTTTTTGCCATGTATTCGGTCTACAGGATTCCAGGATTATCTTTTATTGGAATAAGTATAATAGGATCTGTCTTCAGCAATGCAATCCAGGTCATTCTATCGATATTAATAGTTTTTGGTTCCAATGCCAGTTATATTATACCCTATTTTTTTACAATAGGTTTAATAAGTGGAACAGCCATGGGAATATTTGCCAATTGGTTTTCAGCAAAATCCCAGTGGTATCAGGCATTGGTAAATAAGCAAAATTTTAAAGTTTCCGAAAACCACAAATTACATAACAAGAATAAAGCAAGAAAAAAATCTAAAGATTACATAGCAACTTTTCTTCACCCTCAAATACGGTTTTTCATTGGGCTTCTGCTTCTAATACCACTTTTCTTTCAGGAAGTTCTATTACTAAAACTGATTCATGTATTAACTTTAGGTATACTATGCAAGTTATCCGGTAAACGTATTTATTATATTTATTTTCTTAATCTCCTAATCTGGATTACAATATTCCA